>JBPYFG010000026.1:0-4568 GCA_051986365.1 Xanthobacteraceae bacterium | reverse complement strand
AACCGCGAACTGCCGCAAATCATCGGGCAGCTCATGGTCCTGCCAAAACATTGGTGGGAGGGCACCGACGCCAACGGCAAACAGCGCAATATCGGCGAGACGACGCTCGAGCCACCGCTCGGCAGCGGACCTTATCGCATCAAGGATTTTTCCGCCGGTCGCAATATCGTCTACGAGCGCGTGAAGAATCATTGGGCACGCGATCTGAACGTCAATGTCGGAATGAACAATTTCGACGAGCTGCAATTCCTTTACTTCCGCGACACCACCGTCGCGCTCGAAGCATTCAAGGCCGATACCGTCGATTGGCGAAACGAGAACAGCGCCAAGAACTGGGCGACGGCTTACGATTTCCCTGCAGTATCGGACAAACGCGTCCTGCTCGAGGAATTCCCGATCCGCAATACCGGCGTAATGCAGGCTTTTGCCTTCAATATTCGTCGGCCGAAATTCCAGGACCCGCGGTTGCGGCTTGCCTTTAATTACGCGTTCGATTTCGAGGAAATGAACAAACAGATTTTTTATAACCAGTACAAGCGCATCACCAGCTACTTTGAAGGCACCGAGCTCGCCTCCAGCGGATTGCCAAGCGGGCGCGAACTCGAACTCCTTGAAACCGTGCGCGACAAGGTGCCGCCGGAAGTGTTCAAGAAGCCCTACACCAACCCGGTGAACGGCAATCCCGAGCAGATCCGCGCCAATCTGCGCGAGGCTTTGCATTTATTGAAAGACGCGGGCTTCGAGGTGCGCGATCAACAACTCGTCAACGTAAAGACCGGCGAGCCGTTTTCGGTCGAGCTCCTCGCCGCCGACCCGAGCTTCGAGCGCGTGTTCTTATTCTTCAAGCCGTCGCTGGAGCGGCTCGGCATCACGGTTGCCGTGCGCACGGTCGATGAGGCGCAATACGAAAATCGCTTACGCAATTGGGACTTCGACATCATCACTTTCGCGTGGGCTCAATCGCTCACGCCGGGCAACGAACAGCGCGGCTTTTGGGGTTCGCAAGCCGCAGATCAGCCCGGATCGCTCAACATGATCGGCATCAAGAATCCGGCGGTCGATGCCATGATCGACCAGATCATCTTCGCCAAGAATCGCGCCGATCTCGAAGCCGCTACCCACGCGCTCGATCGCATCCTGTTGTGGAACCACTATGTCGTGCCGCAATGGACCTACGGCAAAGTGCGCACCGCGCGCTGGAACCGTTTTGGTCATCCCGATCCGATGCCGAAATACGGCCGCTCCGCGTTCCCGACGGTGTGGTGGTGGGATGCTGAGAAGGCGGCGAAAACGTCAGGGCAGTGATCGCAATTCCAGTTCGTCTATCGCGTCGCCGTCTTCTTGTTGGCGCTGGCGCCGCTGCCAGCGCTGCGCTGCATCGGCGCGTCCTCGCGCAGGCGGGCGCCGCCGAGATGATCGACTCGCACGGGCTTTCCGCGTTCGGCGATCTCGCCTATCCGCCGGATTTTCCGCACTTCCGCTACGTCAATCCGGACGCGCCAAAGGGCGGCGTGTTTTCGCAAATCGGCCCCGACCGTCTCTACAACCAGAATTTTCTGACGTTTAATTCGCTTAACAGCTTCATTCTCAAGGGCGACGCCGCCCAAGGCATGGAGCTGACCTTCGCCGCTTTGATGGTGCGCTCCGGCGACGAGCCGGACGCGATGTACGGCCTTGCTGCGGAGAAAGTCCGCCGCTCGGCCGATGGGCTGGTCTATCAATTCTTCATTCGCCCCGGCGCCAAATTCCACGACGGTTCGCCGCTCACGGCACAGGATGTGGCTTTCTCACTCAATATCTTGAAGGATAAGGGCCATCCGCTGATCAGCCAATTATTGCGCGATTTTCTTGGCGCCAAGGCCGACGACGACCTCCGCGTCACCGTGAGCTTCGCGCCCAAGCGCGCGCGCGACGTGCCGCTCTTCGTTGCCGGCTTGCCGATTTTTTCCCGCGCCTACTACGCGACGCGGCCGTTCGATCAATCGACTTTGGAGGTCCCGCTCGGCTCAGGGCCCTATAAAGTCGGCCGCTTCGAACCGGGCCGCTACATCGAATACCAGCGGGTGGCGGATTGGTGGGGCGCCGAACTGCCGGTAGCGCGCGGACACAACAATTTCGACACGCTGCGCTTCGAATACTACCGCGATCGCGACGTTGGCTTCGAAGGGTTCTCCGCCCAGTCCTATCTATTCCGCGAGGAGTTCACGTCGCGGTTCTGGGCCACCCGGTACGATTTTCCGGCCGTGAAAGACGGACGCGTCGTGCGCGACGAAATACCCGACGACACGCCGTCGGGCGCGCAAGGCTGGTTCATCAATACAAGGCGGCGGAAATTCGCTGATCCCCGCGTGCGCGAGGCGCTCAATAACGCCTTTGATTTCGAGTGGACCAACAAGACCATCATGTATGGGTCCTATAAGCGTACCATTTCGGTGTTTCAGAATTCCGACATGATGGCGAATGGAGTGCCAAGCGCCGAGGAAGTCGCGCTGCTCGAGCCGTTTCGCGCCCAATTGCCCGCGGAGGTATTCGGCGAGCCTTATACGCCGCCGGTGTCCGACGGTTCCGGCGAGGATCGCGGCCTGCTGCGCAAGGCGGCGCAACTCCTTGCCGACGCCGGTTGCCCGATCCAGAACGGCAAGCGCGTGCTGGCGGATGGGACGCCGTTCATGCTCGAATTTTTGATCGATGAGCCGTCATTCCAGCCGCATCACATGCCGTTCATCAGAAACCTCAAAGTACTCGGCATCGACGCGAGCCTGCGCATCGTCGACCCGGTGCAATACCGGGCGCGTCGCGACGACTTCGATTTCGATATCACCATCGATCGCTTCGGCTTTTCTTCCACGCCGGGGGATTCGCTGCGTTCGTTTTTCTCATCCCAAGCCGCGGCACTCAAAGGATCCAACAATCTCGCCGGCATTGCCGATCCGGCGGTCGATGCCTTGATCGAAACCATCATCGCTGCCGGCTCGCGCCCGACGCTTGTCACCGCCTGCCGCGTCTTGGACCGGGTCATCCGTTCGGGCCGTTACTGGATTTCCAACTGGTACAAGGCGTCGCACTGGATTGCCTATTGGGATGTGTTCGGCCGGCCGCCGGCGCAGCCCCGTTATTTTCGCGGCATTCCCGAAATTTGGTGGTATGACTCCGCCAAAGGGGCGAAAATCAAGCTAAGAGGTTAGCGTCGCGTCATTGTCATCATTGTCATCTTGTCGCCGCCAGTTATGCCTTTATGCTGCCGCGTGAAGGAAACGCGAAGGTCTGCCCGTCGTTGACGATCGAGGTTGGAGCACTGGGCCGCGCGACAAGCGGAACATGTTCCGAAATAAGTTCCCCGACAAAGCACTAAAAATGACAGCACCGGGCCCATAAAGCCGTTATGACCGCCTACATCGCCCGCCGCATCCTGCTCATGATCCCCACGATTTTCGGGATCATGCTAGTCTCGTTCGTGGTGGTGCAATTCGCGCCGGGCGGACCGGTGGAGCGCGTCATCGCCCAACTTTCGGGGTCCGATACCGGCGCCACTTCGCGCATATCCGGCTCCGCTAGCGGCGATTTCAGCTCGCGCGGCGGCGCTGCCAGCGGCGCGGCGGCGGAGGTCAATTCCAAATATCGCGGCGCGCAAGGCCTCGATCCCGCCTTCATCAAGAGCCTCGAGAAGCAGTTCGGCTTCGACAAGCCGGCTTACGAGCGCTTCTTCATCATGCTGTGGAACTATGTGCGCTTCGATTTCGGCAAAAGCTATTTCCGCGATGTCAGCGTGCTGCAGCTGATCAAGGAGAAGCTGCCGGTTTCGATCTCGCTCGGGATCTGGATGACGCTGCTGAGCTATCTGATCTCGATTCCGCTCGGCATCCGCAAAGCGGTGCGTGACGGTTCGCCGTTCGATATCTGGACCTCCGGCGTCATCATCGTTGGCTATGCCATACCGGGCTTCTTGTTCGCGATCTTGCTCATTATTTTGTTCGCCGGCGGCTCGTTCTTTCAGATCTTCCCGTTGCGCGGTCTCGTCTCCGACACCTGGTCGCAATTGCCATGGTGGCAGAAAATCCTCGATTATTTCTGGCATCTGGTTCTGCCGATTACCTCGATGGGCCTGGCGGCCTTTGCGACGATTACGCTCTTGACCAAAAATTCCTTTCTGGAGGAGCTGCGCAAGCAATATGTGCTGACCGCACGCGCCAAAGGCTGCTCCGAGCGCCAGGTGCTTTACGGCCACGTTTTCCGCAACGCCATGCTGTTGGTGATCGCCGGCTTTCCCAGCGCGTTCGTCGCCGCATTTTTTGCCGGGTCGTTGTTGATCGAGACGATCTTCTCGCTCGACGGGCTCGGCCTCTTAAGCTTCGAGAGCGTGCTCAACCGTGATTATCCGGTGGTATTTGCCAACCTTTACATTTTCGCTCTGCTCGGCTTGGTCGTGAACCTGATTTCCGACCTCACCTATACCTGGATCGATCCCCGCATCGATTTCGAGACGCGGGAGGTGTGAGGTGGATATCAAGCTCGAGGCCGACGAAAAAATCAAAATCCCGGCGAGCGCATTCAGCCGGGAAGAACTGCGC
>JBPYFG010000025.1:0-15843 GCA_051986365.1 Xanthobacteraceae bacterium | reverse complement strand
TATCCTAACAGGTATCTTACTTGCGCCTCGCGCGGCCGGTCCTTTTGGGCTTGAGACGATGGATCGTTGCCGATACGCCGGCGCTGCGGCGAAGCGCATCTTTCAGGTCGATCGGCCGGCCGTGCTTTTTCAGTAAATCGCGGAATGCTTCGTCGGCGAGCTCTTGAAAATCCTTCATCTGATCGCGGCCGAGAAGATCGATCTGTCGCCAGGTCTCGTCGTCGAATTGCACCCGCTTACCGGGCATCAGCTGGCTTTCTTATGGCGCGCGTGAGCGCGCGCTGGCTTCTTGGCCGCACGCGCACTCGGGCGTGAGGCGCTCCGCCGTGCGCTGCTGCCGCCGGCTTTGAGGCTCTGGCGTAGCGCATCCATAAGGTTGATGACGTTGGACGGCGCGCGCTCCTTCGACCGCTCGATCTTCTCGCCCTTTTGCTTGCGCCGGAGCAGATCTTTGAGTGCGTCCTCGTACTGGTCCTTGAACTGTTGCGGCTTGAAGTGGCCGATTTTGGTCTCGACGATATGGACGGCGAGATCGATCATGTCCTTGGGAATCTTTTCGTCCTCGATCGTATCGAAATAATCCTTCTCGTCGCGCACCTCATAAGGATAACGCAGGGTCACGCCGAGCATTCCCTTGCCACGCGCTTCGAGCGCGATGATGTGCTCGCGGGAGGTGAATACAACCTTGCCCAGCGCCACCATGCCTTCCTTGCGGATCGCTTCGCGAATGACCGCGAAGGCCTGCTGGCCGACCTCACCATCCGGAACGATGTAATACGGATCGCGCAAATAAAGTTCGTCGATCTCGTTGCGAGCCACGAACTCATCGATATCGATGATATGCTTGCTTTCGATGGCGACCGCATCGAGCTCGTCCGGTTCCACCTCGATATATTCGCCCTTAGCGATCTCGTAGCCCTTGACGATATCGGCATTGTCCACTTCGTCGCCGGTTTCGGCGTCGACTTTCTTGTAGCGGATGCGATGACCGGTCTCTTTATTGACCTGATGGAAGCTGATTTTTTCCCGCTCGGACGTCGCCGGAAACAATGCGATAGGACATGAGACGAGCGACAGCTTCAGGTAGCCTTTCCAATACGCGCGCGGGGCCACGACAATTACTCCGAACTTCGAGGATCACCGAACTCAACGATATTGAGGGAACCGACGTTCCACAAGGGAACTGAATCGGACGTTTCTTCTTTGTTCTTCACCGTTAAGCGTCTAAACTTCGCTGGTCCGCTGATTCGGACGTAAACCATGCCGGCAAGAAGCGCACTGTTACGCGCGCCCAGGACTGTCCCTGAGGTCGCGCCCGAGACAAAAACCCGCCTATTCCACGCCAGGATGCTGGTCACGCGGGTCGAGGAATGGTGCGTCGAAGCCGAGACCGAAGAGCAAGCGCGCGCTCTTCTCGCTGCCGGCGCCGGGCATCGCTGCACGCCGGGCGAACGCGTCCAGGTCGAGATTGACAGCCTTCTTGACGACTGAAGTCACCTCATTGTTCTTGCGCCTAAGGCCAAGACGCGCTTTGCCGGGGCCAATATAATGCCGCTTTGCCGGGGCCAATATAATGCCCTTGGCTTCGTCCAGCCGGCGATCAACCTAATTGACGACACCCAGCGACGACACGGCCTGAATGCGACGACAGTTATTGACGGAGACACCTATCTCGCGGCTCGCCGTTTGGGCGCGTCGCATTGCGCTATTCTCGCTCGTGACGACGTTCATCGCGGTCATCATCGTGCGTTCCGGAGCGCTCGAGATCGTGCCGGCGCTTTCGACACTCGCCGGAGCGCTGGTTCTGGCCTGCATCGCGATCTTGCTTGCTTTTGGTGCCGGTATCGTCATCTGGCGCCATGGTGTCGGCGGCGGCCGGCATGCGGTAACGGCGCTGCTCATCGGCGCGGCGCTTATTGCCTATCCCCTCTATCTCGGGCTAAGGGGCTCGCGGCTGCCAGCGATCTATGACATCACAACGGATCCGATCGATCCGCCACGATTCGACGCCATCGCGAGATTGCGGCCGCGCGACGCTAATCCGATTACCTATGCCGGTCTCTACGCCGCCGAGCAGCAGCACGCCGCATATCCAGACATTGAGCCGGACGACACCACGGCGACGCCGCAGGACGCCTATGCCGCCGCCATGAAGGTAATAGCCAAGCGAAGATGGCGCGTTGTCGATTCGCGCCCGCCTCAGGGTCCGTTGCCGCGGGTGATCGACGCTCGCGCGTCGCAAGCCGCAACCGTGCGCGACGGCATCATCGAAGCGGTGGCGCGCACGCCGATACTCGGTTTCCGCGATGACGTGGTGGTGCGGGTTCGACCGACTGTCGACGGGGCACGGATCGACGTACGTTCCGCCTCACGCTACGGCCGTCATGATCTCGGCACCAACGCTAAGCGCGTGCGCAGCCTTATCGACGATATCGACGACCTGCTCTCGGCTCCGCAGCCGGAAAAGAAATCGGCGCCACCGCCGAAACCGGCGGGAAAGGGCAATCAGGCCAAGCGGTAAATCCCGGAGATCGACGGCGGTCCTTCGGTGGTGACGATGCCGCGCGCGACGAGCTCTTCCATGTGCGCGAGGACGGATAGCGCGGCGGAGCCAACCAGACGCGGATCGAGCCCAATATAGACCGCTCTGACGACGGTCGGGATGTCGGCTTCGCCCTTGCCGAGCCGGTGCAAAATCGATGCTTCGCGCGCCTGGCGGTGCCTGATCAGATATTGCACGTAGCGCGGCGCATCCCGCACCGGCGCGCCGTGTCCGGGCAAATAGAGCGGTTCGCCGCGGCGCGCGAGCTTGTGTAGCGAGGCCATATAGTCGGTCATAGCGCCGTCCGGCGGCGCTACGATCGTCGTCGACCACGCCATGACGTGATCGCCGGCAAACAGCAGATTGGCCTCCTTGAACGCGAACGCTATGTGATTGGCGGTATGCCCGGGCGTAGTCACCGCCTGGAGCGTCCAGCCGCGCCCGTTCACGGTCTCGCCGTCGGCGAGTGCGACATCGGGACGAAAATCGAGGTCGGCTGAGGCGTCGAGCCGGCGCATTTCGCCGGTGCGCAGCGGACGCGCCAAACGATGCGGTCCCTGCGCCAACACCTGCGCCCCGGTTGCAGCCTTGATCTTGGCTGCCGCCGGCGAGTGATCGCGGTGCGTATGGGTGACAAATATGTGAGTGACCGTTTCGCCGCGCACGGCCTCGAGCAGGGCCGCCACGTGGGCGGAATCGTCGGGGCCTGGATCGATTATCGCAACTTGCCCGCTGCCAACGATATAACTGACCGTCCCCTTAAACGTGTGCGGGCCCGGATTGTCGGCCGCAATCGCCCGCACGCCTGGCGCTACCTCCTGGACCTGATCGGGTACGAGACCGAAAGTCTTATCGAAGGGGATATCATCATTCATATCGGCCGAAATCCATCGCGGCTCATTTGCCCATCCACAATTCGAAACCGATCGGATCGCGGCGAATCTCGCTCCGGCCGAACTGCGAGTGCGCCGCCAAATCGGTTATGCTTTCTGCTGTATAGGCGCGCTTCTTTAGCATAGTGCTGAACGTGAGTCTGATTAGCCAGCCAGACAATAATCCGTGTTTTTGGGCATGGTCCTTCACCGCACGCGGCGAAAAGTCCTTACGTAAATCGATGATCAAAGCAGCCCCGCCAACCTTAAGCACGCGATACATTTCGTTGATAGCGACCAGCGGACGACTGAAGTTCTTAAAGGCGGCACGACAGACGATGAAGTCGAAGATAGCGTCCGGAAAGGGCAGATCGGCAGCATCCCCATGCTCGAACTCGGCGCGCACGTCTGCCTTGCGGGCATTGTCGCGGGCGATGCGCACAAATGAGTGGCTGATGTCGAGGCCTGTGACTAAGGCGCCGCTCAGCCGCGCTAGTTCGATCGCCAGATAGCCTGGGCCCGGCGCGACTTCGAGCACATGGGAGCCGGAATTGAGATGCGTGGCAATACGGCGCGCGGTTTGGCGAATTTCATCAAGATCTCGTGCGGTTTGCCGCGCATACCAGGCAGCGACAAATCCCTCCATGCCCCAGCCTTTGTAGGGTTTGCTGGCCGTATTCGTCATGCCTGCCTCCGTTCTGCCCGATGTGCGAAGGCCGATTGCGAACCGCAAGTGGACAGATTGGTCGGGCGAGAGGAAGTTCGCGCCCGCTGCCTGGTCTGCCAGGCTTGGATGCTGCGCTAGCTATCCGCTGGCATCAGACGCGGGCGATCCGCAAAAGAATAGAGCCCCGGTGCCGGGAATCCGGGGCTCCAGCAATCTCAATTCGCCACGCTTGGTGGCACCGAGACCGCCACATCTTCTCATGCAAGGGGCGGGCCAAATGCGGAAGCGGATTGGTCCAGGCCCGAACATCCGCAATCTGATCCGCTTGGCAAACTGGGCGTCGAACAAATGCTGTGATCGCAGGCGCGCTCTGACTAAATTGCAGGCACGCCCCTACCTTCGAGCACCAACGGAGGTCGCTCTAGAACGGCGTGCGGCTGCGAATTGCCGCCGCCAACGTGCCCTCGTCGAGGTAGTCGAGTTCGCCGCCGACCGGAACGCCGTGGGCCAGCCGCGTTACTTTGACCGTTGTCCCGTGCAGGAGATCGGTAATGTAATGCGCTGTGCTCTGGCCCTCGACGGTCGCGCTCAGTGCGAGGATGACTTCTTTGATGTCGGGCTCGCTCATCCGCTTCATCAGCGCGTCGATGGCGAGGTCGTCCGGCCCGACACCGTCAAGCGGCGACAAGATGCCGCCCAGCACGTGATAGCGCGCATTGATGGCGTGTGCGCGCTCGAGCGCCCAAAGGTCGGCGACATCCGCCACCACCACGATGGTCGAGTCATCGCGCCGGGGATCGGTGCAGAGCGTGCACGGATTCTGCGTGTCGATATTGCCGCAGATCCGGCAAACAGAAATCTTCTCAATCGCGGTTTGCAAGGCCGCGGCCAAAGGCGCCATGAGCAGTTCGCGTTTCTTGATCAGGAACAACGCCGCCCGGCGCGCCGAACGCGGGCCAAGACCCGGCAAACGGGCGAGCAACTGGATCAGACGTTCGATTTCGGGTCCAGCAGAAATCGCAGGCATCAAACAGCTTATCAAAATAGCTTCAGGCCGGGCGGCAGCGGCAGACCGCCGGTGAGCGCCTGCATTTTTTCCTGGAGCGTGGCTTCGAGCTTGCGCCGCGCATCCGCATGTGCGGCAACAATCAAATCTTCGACAATTTCCTTCTGGTCCGGTTTGAGAAGTGAATCGTCGATACGCGCGGCGCGCAGATCGCCCTTTCCGGATAGCGTGACAGTCACGACCCCGCCGCCCGCCGCGCCCTCGACTTCGAGCTGCTCGAGCTCAGTCTGCATGGCTTCCATTTTTGATTTGAATTCGGTGGCCTGTTTCACCAAGCCGAGAAAATCAGCCATGATATTTCCTGCCTCTCCGATGCCGCAGCGAGCGTTGGCGGTCAGCTGCGATATCAAATCTAAGGTGTATCATCGTCTGCAGCATCGCCGTCCAGCTGTGACCCGGTTGGTTCGCTCGATTGTTCGGGCGCCGGCCCAGCCGGAGGCCGCACATCGACGATCTCGGCGCCGGGAAAGCGTTCGATGACCGCCTGGACCAGAGGGTCGCCACGCACGCCGTCTTTCATCTCCGCTTTGCGCATTTCGGCTTGAGCGCGAAGTGAAGGAGAGCCCGTTTCTGCCGAAACCGCGACCATCCAGCGCCGGCCGGTCCATTCGCTGAGCTTCTTCGAGAGCTCCCCGATCAACGTCTTGCGCGCGCCAGCTTCCAGCGCGATTTCGAGAGTGCCATCTTCGAAACGGACGAGCCGTACATCGCGTTCGAGCGCGCTCTTGATCGAGAGATCCCGCTTTTCGGCGGCGAGGCCAATCAGGTCTTCGAAGCTCTTTAATGATCGACTTTGCTCGACCTCTGCGGACGTCGTCTTGACCGGTTCTGGGGCCGGTGCGGCAGGCGCGGGCATCGGCGTTGCCGCAGTTGCCGCTCGGCGCGAGCCGCGCGCAGAGAGGTCTTGGCGCGCCTGATCGGAGCGGGCCTGCTCCGGACGCGTCTGGGCGCGAAGCTCCGGAGCGCTGGCTATTGGCGCGGAATTTTCGCCACGGCGCGTCTCGCCAAGCGTGCGGATGACTTCATCGGGCGTCGGCAAGTCCGCAGCATAAGCGATCCGGACCAGCACCATCTCGGCTGCGTCGATCGGGCGGCCGGCGGCTTCGACTTCGGCAATGCCCTTGAGCAGCATCTGCCAGGTGCGTGCCAGGATCCGCATCGAAAGCTTGGCGGCGAATGCGCGGCCGCGAACGCGCTCGGCTTCGGTCAGCGAGACGTCATCGGCCAAGGCGGGCACGATTTTGACCCGTGTGACGAAATGGGTGAACTCGGCCAGGTCGCCCAGCACCATGGCCGGATCGGCGCCGCAATCGTATTGGTCACGCAGTTCCTTGAGCGCCGCGGCGACATCGGCACGCATCAGCGCATCGAATAGTTCGATGATCCGCGTGCGGTCGGCGAGCCCGAGCATCTGCCGCACGTTGTCGGCGCGCACGAGGCCGGACGCGGCGTCGGAAATATCGGCTTGGGCGCCCGCATGCGCGATTGCCTGGTCGAACAACGAAAGGGCGTCGCGTACCGAACCCTCGGCGGCGCGCGCGATCAGAGCGAGCGCCTCCGGTTCGGCCTTGATTGCTTCCTTGCCGGCAATCCCCTGCAGATGTTGCACCAAGCGGGCAGCGTCGACGCGGCGCAGATCGAACCGCTGGCAGCGCGACAGCACCGTGATCGGGACTTTTCGGATTTCCGTGGTGGCAAAAATGAATTTGGCGTGCGGCGGCGGCTCCTCGAGCGTTTTCAGCAGTGCGTTGAAGGCGGCGCCGGACAACATATGGACTTCGTCGAGGATATAGACCTTGTAGCGTGCCGACACCGGCGCGTAGCGGATCGCGTCGTTGATCTGCCGCACGTCATCGACGCTGTTATGCGATGCCGCATCCATCTCGATGACATCGAGATGGCGGCTTTCCATGATCGCCTCGCAATGGACGCCGAGCACCGGCATATTGATGGTCGGCGCCTTGATGGAGCCGTCCGGCAGTTCGTAATTGAGTGCGCGGGCGAGAATGCGGGCGGTCGTCGTTTTACCGACCCCGCGCACGCCGGTCAGGATCCAGGCCTGTGGAATCCGCCCGGCCTCGAAAGCATTCGAGATCGTGCGCACCATCGCGTCCTGACCGATCAGGTCGTCGAACGTCGCAGGGCGATATTTGCGTGCCAGGACGCGGTAGGATGACGTTGTCGTGTCGCTCATGGTCTGCTTGGCAGGCGATTTTGACTCTAAAAACGCGCCTCGGGCTGAGCGCGGCCCTCCGATCTTGCGCAGCAAGCATCAAAGCGTAAGGGCTCGCAGGACGGCAGCATAGCCTGGAAGCGGTGCACGAGCCTCCCGGTTATCGGCCCTTTGCCGTTCAAGTTGCATCCGGCCAGCTCGACCGCGTTTTCGCCCCGAAAGTGACGGCGCAGTCGCGGCGCTGCGAAACAATGGGTGGGAGGCTGACGAGCGACCCGAACCGCGCTCGTTAGGGCTGCTTCCTTCCGGACCTGACCCGGTTGGCGAGTGGCTCGTCCACCGCCAACCTCCCATAGCCTATATCGGCCGTGGGCGGCCGGAAAGCAAGCGCAGCCGATTCCGCGGGCTGGAGCGATTTGCTAGCGTTCGCAAATCCTTGCAATTCGGAAAGGTGCGCTGGTTTTGCGATTAGGGCGATCTGTGCAGTCGTCTTATCGATCGCGCCATCTTTCGGGTCCAATGACCTGTTCGGGTCGCGTCACACCCGACTGCGTTAGCCGGAATCGATTGACGATCTTAAGCTTTTTGTGAAGCATGATCGGAAAAGCGGTTCCCCACTCAGCCGCATCATGCTTCAGGGAGACGCCAATGACGTTTCGTATCGCCGTCGTGCAGCCGATTTCACATCCGCCTGGCGAAGCCGAGCGCAACGTTGCCGATGCGGTGCAATGGATCGAGCGGGCAGCAGCAGACGGAGCGGATTTCGTCTGCTTTCCGGAAACATATCCGGGTCCATGGCGCATGCCGGCGACCTTCGATCCGAGCGCCATGCTTGCGGAAGCCGCCGCCAAGCATGGCGTCTATGCGGTATTCGGCACGATCGAGCCGATCGATGCTAAGGCGGCCTCGGCACACAACCTGATCGTGATGGCCTATCCGGATGGCCGGGCGCCAGCGCGTTATCGGCGCACCCATCCGAACGGGCCTTGGATCTATACGGGCGGCCGGTCCTGGGAATTTCAGTATGTTCCGGGCAATGAGTTTCCGGTTTTCGAAACCGCGCACGGCAAAGTGGGCCTTGCGATGTGTAGCGAGGTTTATATGCCGGAAGTTTCGCGGGCGCTGGCCTTGCGCGGCGCCGAACTCATTTTCATGCCGGCCGGTATCGACAAGAACAGGCTGTGGGGCACTTGGCGGACCCTGATTTGGGCGCGCGCGATTGAGAACTTGGCGATCGTGGTTACGACACAGAACCTGTTCGACCATTCGCAGCGCGGGCTTGCGATGGTGGCGGCGCCCGAGGAAATCATGTTCGAAAGTACCGCAGCGGGACTGAGCATTGTCGATGTCAGTCTCGAACGCATCCGACAGCTGCGTGCCTCACGCGACGAGGTTGGCTCGTCGATGGCGTGCGGCGCGAAACAGGGCGTGCTTGGTCCGCAATGGCAGCGTCCGGAGCTCTATGACGCGATCTATCCGCGGCCACTGCATGAGGCGGCCGAGTGATGCCGCTTAAATCGCCGCGTTCCTGATCGTGTCGCCTCGTCCCGATCTCGGCCCGCGCCTCGCGCTCGGCTACATCGCCAATCGGCTCGACCGCGCCGTGATGAGCCGCGGTGATGACGCCGCGCTCAAGCGATTTTGCGAACACCCGCAAGCCGCGGGTTACGCGATCGGCGGTGAACTGGTAGCGCTCAAGGCCGGCGAACCTTGTGACCCGCTGTTCACGCCGCGCGAGGCGCACGCCCTCGGTGCGGTCCGCGAAATCGTATTTCTCGGCCTCGCCGATACAGCGCCGCGGTTCGGTTTCGGTCTCGACCAAGACGCGGTCGAGCAACTCAAGACGCGCAACGATCTCAATATCTCCGATCTGCGCTCAATCGCGGTGCAAGGCATGGTGGGGGCGGATCATCTGCCGCCCTTGGCCGAAGCTAAAGCGTTGCTCGGCTGGCACGGGCGTCATCGGTTCTGCCCCAATTGCGGCGCGGCTAGCGTGCCGACCCAAGCGGGCTGGCGGCGCGATTGTCCGTCCTGCCGGGCCCAGCATTTCCCGCGCACCGATCCTGTCGTCATCATGCTCGCGATCTCGGGCGAACGTTGCGTGCTCGGGCGTTCACGCCGTTTCGCACCGACCATGTGGTCGTGCCTGGCTGGATTCACGGAGCCTGGCGAAAGCATCGAAGAGGCGGTGCGCCGTGAAGTGCTGGAAGAGGTTGGCATTGCTTGCGGGCGGGTGCGCTATTTTGCTTCTCAGCCGTGGCCGTTTCCTTCTTCGATCATGATCGGCTGCCATGCCGAAGCGCTGTCCGAGACAATCGTCATGGACCGTCAAGAACTGGAAGACGCGCGCTGGTTCGATCGCGAAGAGCTCGCCTTGATGCTCAACCGGCAACACCCGCAAGGGCTGACCACCCCGCCGCCGGTTGCGATCGCCCATCACATCATCCGCAGCTATGTCGAGGACGGCCCCGATGTCGTCCGCTGAACGCGCGCCATGCATCCTGTGCGCCGGCATCATCGTGCTCGACGAGGTATTTCGCGTCGACGAACTCCCGCAGCCGGACGGCAAAGTGCAGGCCAAGGGATTCTTTGTCGTCAACGGCGGCTGCGCCGCGAATGCTGCGGTGGCGATCGCCCGGCTTGGCGGCCGCGCTGCGCTGGCCGGCCCGATGGGTGGGCCGCCCGGCGAAGACGAAAATGGCGACCGCGTGCTCAAAGCCTTGGCGCGCGAGAACGTCGACTGCACGGCCTGTCAACGCATCGGCGGTTTCGCCACGGCCCTGTCGGCGATTTTCATGAATGCGCGCGGCGACCGTACCATCGTCACCTATCGCGACGAGCGCATCGCGGCCGCGGCGCCGGACGATCCGGAGCGTGTCGTGAGTACCGCCGATGCCGTGCTTGCCGACAACCGATATCCGGGGTTCGTCCGGCCGATTTGCGAAGCCGCGCGCCGCCGCAATCTACCGGTCGTGCTCGACGGCGATCGTCCGACGGTCGAGGACGATCCATTGTTTCGCGTCGCTTCCCACGTCATCTTTTCGTGGGAATGTCTGCGCGAGACCACAGGCGTCGCCGATCTCGGCGAGGGATTAAAGCGCATCGCCCGGGGGACCGACGCGTTCGTTGCGGTCAGCAATGGACCGGACGATATCGTTTATCTCGACCGCGGCAGGGTGTGCCGCCTGCCAGTTTTCAAAATCGCTGCCGTGGATACGCTCGGGGCTGGGGATGCCTTTCACGGCGGTTTCGTGGTGGCGCTCGCGGAAGGCCGCAACGAGGTCGACGCCATGCGCTTTGGCGCGGCGGTCGCCGGAATTAAATGCACGCGCATTGGTGGCTCGGCCGGCGCGCCGACGCGGGCCGAAGTCGAGGCCTTTATGTCGCGAAATGCGGCGACACTGGCTGCACAGCCCCGCACGATCACCCGGCAAGTGGTTGACTAGACCCCAGACCTAGCTGCTTGCGCTAGAATATTTTTCTCTCTACAACGGATAGAGGCGGCCAGTATGGAAAATAAGCCTCATGGATGCGATTGACAGGAAAATCCTTGCTGTCTTGCAGGAAGACGCGTCCCTTTCTGTTGCCGAGATCGGCTCGCGAGTAGGATTGTCCTCGACGCCCTGCTGGAAACGGATCCAGCGCCTCGAGGCCGACGGTGTCATTCTCAAGCGTGTTGCTTTGGTCGACCAGCAGCGCGTCGGGCTTCCCATCAGCGTTTTCGTTTCAATCGAGACCGGCGACCATTCCCAAGATTGGCTCGATCGCTTCGCCAAGACGGTCACCGCGATGCCGGAGGTCATGGAGTTCTACCGTATGGCAGGCGACGTCGACTATATGCTGCGCGTTGTCGTTGCCGACATCGCCGGCTACGATTCCTTCTACAAGCGCTTGATCGCCTCCGTCCCCCTGAAGAACGTCACTTCGCGTTTCGCGATGGAGAAGATCAAGGCCACGACGATGCTGCCGGTTCCCGAAAACAAATAGCGGCATCTTGATTGCCAGCAGTCTGACTGGCGGCGAAGCCCGCGTCGTCCGTCGGCGCGATCGCGTGCGTGCGCCGCTCGCAGCGGGCCGCAGTCGGCAATACTGCGTTAACTACAGCGCGCGAACGCGATTAGCGCCGGGTTTTGCTTAACCGGCCTGAAATGTCTCGCCGATATTTTGCGCAACACTTGAAAGGGCTCGTAAACCCTTTTCTCGACGCAAACAGCAAGTGGGAATTTAAGGAGCAAAAACCCGATGAAAGCCCTTATCGCGCGTTTTGCCAGAGACGAGTCAGGCGCGACCGCAATCGAATATGGCCTCGTCGCCGCCGGCATATCGGTTGCCATCATTGCCGTGATCCAGGGCCTCGGTAACAACCTTAAGACGGCGTTCAACAGCCTTTCCAGCACGCTCAAGTAAGGCTGGGTCTTTACCGACTGGTTGGGAGAGGGCTCCGGCTGCGCTGCGGAGCCTTTTCATTTTGTCGATGGTGCTGCGTCATGTTCAGCGAAGCAATCGGATTGACACTGTTCCCCGCGACGATGGCGTTCGCTGCCGCGAGCGATCTTTTGACCATGACTATAGCGAATCGCATATCGCTCATTTTGGTCGGAGGATTTGCGGTGGTTGCAGTGCTCGGCGGGCTAAGCGGCGCTGTGCTGCTTTCGCATCTCGCCGCGGGCGCCGCAGTTCTTGCGGTGGCATTCCTCTGCTTCGCTTGCCGCTGGATCGGCGGCGGCGACGCCAAGCTTGCGGCATCAACGGCGCTCTGGCTCGGCTTCGCCAATCTATTCGATTATTTGATCTACGCATCGATCTTGGGCGGCGCGCTGACGTTGCTCATCCTATTGTTCCGGAGCGTGCCGTTGCCGGCTGCTTTGGCGGGCGCGGGCTGGGCCGAACGCCTGCACCGGCACGATGCCGGAATTCCCTACGGCATCGCGCTCGCCGCCGCGGCGCTGATCGTCTATCCGCATAGCGAATGGATGGTGCGGCTCGCTGGATGACCGCCTGGCGCAAGCGCCCGCGCGTCCGACCATTCATACCGAGGCGTGGGCAATCCCTTCGCGCACCACCAGCGCATCAGCCGCGGCCTGATAGAAGTTTGCGTCTTCCGGCAACACGATCGCCGCGGAGCGCACCGCATGCGTCGCAGGATCTAGACCGTCCGGCGCCTCCCCTTGCATCACCGCGAGTGCGGCCTTGCGCAGCCGCGCCCGCGCCATGATGACGCCGTTGTCGGTTGAAACCAGATTTTCCTTGCTGCGATCCTGAATGGGTCCGCAACTCTCCTGAATCGCGGCGTCCTGCATGGCGATACCTTTGACGCCGCTATAGGATTTGTGGTGCTTCTGCGCCACACGATCGATCATATAGTCGTTGTCTTTGTTGACGACCGGCCGGAATGAATTCGCCAGAAGCTTGACGTGAATGCCGCCGCCCTGGCGCATCGTGTCGAGCTCACGTGCCGAAAGCGGCCGCGTCGGATGGTGGGTGAAGCACCACACCATGCAGTTCTCATCGTCGATCGGCACAAAGGCGTGGCCGTTGAGCGCGTTGTCGCCGTAGGGCGGGATCATGGTGTGGAATGGCATCACCCATTGCGTGATCCGCCAATAAAGCTGGTGAGCCGTCGCTGGCCGCCGCACGCCGATCACCATGCCGCCGCGGGTCTCGATCACTTCAAATCGGGCGTCGGGCTCGCGGGTGAATTCTGCGCCCTGGCTGATATGCAGCGGATCGCTGCGCAACTCATGGCGATGTAGAAAGGACACGTGCACGGAATCGATGCCGCCCTCCAGCGCTTGCAGCCAATTGCATTCCTGCGTGCGCTTCGACACGAAGCGATGTGTCGGCGGCACAGTAGCCCATTCGAAATTCGGCGGCGCCGGCTTCCGGTCCGGCGGTCCCATATAGACCCAGATCACATCGCCGCATTCGATGCAGTCATAGGCGGCGAGCTTGATCTTCTTGCAGAAGCCGTTTTCGACCGGCTCCGACGGCACTTCCACGCATTGACCGGTTACGTCGTATTTCCAGCCATGGTACGGACAGCGCAGACCACTCTCTTCATTGCGGCCAAACCACAGCGACACGCCGCGATGCGCACAGAACTCATCCATGACCCCGACACGGCCGAGGCTGTCGCGGAAGGCGATCAGCCGCTCGCCAAGGAGCTTCACCCGTACCGGCGGGCAATCAGGCTCGGCAATCTCGGATGACAACAGCGCCGGGATCCAGTAGCGGCGCACGAGACGTCCCATCGGCGTGTCGGGGCCGGTCTGCGCGAGAAAATTATTTTGTTCGCGCGTAGTCATGCCGTTGTCCTGGCGCCGTTCTGAGCGCGTCCTGGCGCTGCCCCGGCGCTTGTCTCGCGCCGACCTTAGCGGTTTTCGCGAAACAACGGCAGGGGACGCTCAGCGCGCCAGCTCAGCTCAGCACCCGCGCCGGCTTGCCATCGAGAAAGCCGCGGATGTCCTCGACCGCGTCGGCGAAATAGCGCCGGTAGTTCTGCTCGGAAACATAACCGAGATGCGGCGTGATCACGACGTTGTCCATCTTGCGGAACGGGTGATCGAGCGGCAGCGGCTCGACGTCGAATACATCGAGACCGGCGCCGGCGATCTTACGCTGCCGCAGCGCGACGATGAGGGCCGCTTCATCGACGATCGGGCCGCGTGAGGTGTTGATAAGAAAAGCCGTCGGCTTCATCAGCGCAAGTTCGGCGGCGCCGATCAATCCGCGGGTGCGGCCCGACAGCACGACATGAATGGTGATGAAGTCGGACTGGCGGAACAAGTCGTCTTTACTCGCATAGTCGACGCCTGCCTCGCGACACTTTTCGGCGGTCAAATTCTGACTCCAGGCGATCACCTTCATGCCGAAGGCCTTGGCGATATTGGCGGTGCGCGTGCCGAGCTTGCCTAATCCCAAGATCCCGAGCGTCATACCCTCAAGATCGAGCCCGATCGTCGTCTGCCATAGCGCGCCGGCATGCAGCCGCGCATTCTCAAAACCGATCTGCCGGGTCAATTCGAGCATCAATCCGATGGCAACGCCGGAGGTCGGATTGCCAAACGTACCGGTACCGCACACGGTAACGCCGCGCGCCTTGGCCGCCTCGGTATCGATCGAGGCGTTACGCATGCCGGTGGTGATGAGGAGCTTCAGCTCGGGGAGCGCGTCGAGGACCTGTTTCGGGAATGCGGTCCGCTCACGCATGGCGACGATGATTTCAAAGCCTTGCAGTGCGGCGATGACTTTGTCGGGTCCGCCGAGATGTTCCTGAAACACATTGATTTCGACGCGGTCTTTGACCTTGCCCCAATCGGCGAGCTTGAGCGCCACGTTCTGGTAGTCATCAAGGATCGCGCAACGAACCGCCATGTCTCCAACCCCATCCGATAACATTGTTTTTTAGCCGTCTCATAACGCTTGACCGAAGACAAGCGGGTAGAAACGGCATGTCGTCCGGGAGCGCGATAACCCCGGAATTCATAGTCACAAATTTGGAGCAATGGCTTGGTCCGGATTTGGCGTTTGCGCCAATCCGATGGCTGACGAAACAGGGCTTCAGGCGCGGTGTGAGTGGACGCGGTTCGCGCGCCCAGCCGACCCGCCAGTTCCGTTCGCCTTCGGAGCCAAGCTGCCGTATTTGGCGTGCCATTTCGGGCCTGGTCCGCGCATGTAGTACAGATCGGGCCGATAGGCGCCTTCGCCGCCGAGGCAGGCGCGCCACAGCCGACGCAGGGCTTTGGAAAAATCGTGCCGCATGGAACGCTCCGAACGCTTACGACCCTGAGGGGCGAAGCCAAGCGCGCCCTCAAACAGATGTATTAATTTCAAACGGACGTTTGAGACAAAGTTTGGGCAAGAATCATTAAAAATCGGTAGGCTTTCCAGGTCAGCGGCAGCAAATTCTCGACCAACGTTTCCAAATGGTTGCTGGGCCCGGCAGCGCCGGCCCACACGCATGCGGCGGGCTTAGTAACTTGCCGCCGCGCGCGACGCTCGCTACATCAATGGCGGATTTCCCCTTAAAGACGCCGTGAATAGCCCCTGCGCGGCACGCTTGAGATTCGAAGCGCGGCAAGCAGGAACACAAAGCGCTTAGCCGAAAGCGAAAAATGGCCCGCCAATTCATCTACCACATGCAAGACCTGTCCAAGGTTTATCCTGGCAACCGTAAGGTCTTGGAGAACATCAATCTGTCGTTCTATCCGGACGCCAAGATCGGTGTGCTCGGCGTCAACGGGGCCGGCAAGTCGACGCTGCTTCGCATTATGGCCGGCCTCGACCAGGACTATTCCGGCGAAGCCTGGGCCGCCGAGGGCGCGCGGGTTGGCTATCTGCCCCAGGAGCCGCAACTCGATCAGGGCAAAACGGTACGAGAAAACGTTATGCAGGGGGTCGGCCCGCAAAAAGCGATCCTCGATCGCTACAACGAGCTCGCCGCCAATTATTCCGACGAGACCGCCGACGAAATGACCAAGCTGCAGGACGAGATCGAGGCCAAAGGTCTTTGGGATCTTGATT
>JBPYFG010000024.1:0-4314 GCA_051986365.1 Xanthobacteraceae bacterium | reverse complement strand
CTGGTGGAGTCCAATGCGATAGCGTTTAGCTCACCCCTGTTCACCGTCGCGCTTGCTGCACTCATCTTGGGCGAGCGCGTGCGAGTCTATCGCTGGTCGGCGGTCGTCGTCGGCTTTGTCGGCGTGTTGGTGGTGCTATCGCCACATCTATCGGGTGATGAGTTAACGGCTGCCATAGGCGGTGCGACCAGCCTGATTGGCGTCGTTTATGCGATCTGCGGGTCCATGACCAATGCGGGGACCGCAATTCAAACCCGCCGGCTGGCCCAGAGCGAATCAACCTCGTCGATCGTGTTTTATTTTTCATTGAGCTGCGCTCTGGCCGGCTTGGCGACATTGCCATTCGGCTGGATCACGCCGAGCGCCGGCGAAGTCGCCGCGCTGATCAGTATCGGCGTTCTGGGCGGCACCGGACACATTTTCCTTACCGAGAGTTATCGTTTTGCGTCCGCCTCGCTGGTCGCTCCATTCGACTACACCTCGATGATTTGGGCGCTCGTGCTCGGCTATGCGATGTTTGGCGAAACGCCGACGTCCGAGATTGTTCTGGGTTCGGCGATCATCGCGGCAGCCGGAATGTTCGTGATCTGGCGCGAACGCCAGCTGGCAACGATGCGACGCCGCGACGGAGTGGCGCCGGCTCGTGCGGCTACGACCCTCCGAACGCCTTAAAGGTAATGATAGTCCGGGTGTCGGCTATCCCGGGGATGTTCTGGACCTTTTCCGCGATGAAATGACCGATATCGGTCGAAGGTTCGACATAGAATTTTACCAACAGATCGAAGTCGCCGGCTGTCGAATAGATTTCGGAAGCGATCTCCGCGTCGGCCAGCTTGCTCGCGACCTCATAAGATTTGCCGAGCTGGCATTTTATTTGTACGAAGAATGGGACCATGCGCGCCTCCGAACCGATGCATAGCTTATACCAAAGCGGGTGGACTGCACGAGCCCGGCGAAGCGTAGTAGGATCACCAACATTGGATAAAAGATGCATGCACCGATTGAGCTTGCCGACATTGCCGCCGACGTGCTCGCGCGCATCCGCGAGCGCGCGCCACGCGTGCATTGCATAACCAATTCGGTAGCCCAGCAATATACTGCAAATATGCTGCTGGCCGCCGGTGCGGTGCCATCCATGACGATTTCGGCAGACGAAATCGGCGCTTTCGTCGCCGGCGCGGATGCGCTGCTCGTCAATCTCGGCACCTCTGATCGCGAACGCAAATCGGCAATCGAGGTGGCGGTGAAGACCGCCGGCGAAAAGGAATTACCTTGGCTGCTCGACCCGGTTTTCGTCGACCGCTCGCCCGGACGAGCCCAATTCGGTCGTGCATTGCTCGCCGCACGGCCCGCGGTGCTACGTCTCAATCATGCCGAGTTCGCCGCGCTCTCCGGCAACAAGGCCGAAAGTGACGCCGCGGCGCGTTTTGCGCAAACGAACACAACAATTGTAGCGCTCACGGGCGATGTCGATATCGTCAGCGACGGCCATCGCCACATCGCGATTGCGAACGGCGATCCGCTGATGGGTGCGGTTACCGCCATGGGCTGCGCCGGTGCGGCGTTTGTTTGCGCCGCGCTTGCTGTCGAAGCCGACGCTTGGGTGGCGACCCTGGCGGCGCTGGCGGCATTTGGTGTTGCCGGCGAAGTTGCCGCCCAGGCCGCGCCGGGGCCGGGCAGCTTTGCCTTCGGCATGATCGACGCGCTGTATCGACTCGATCGCGCCATGCTGCGGGCCCGCGTCAAGGCATCCTGATGCGGCTCGAACTTCGTCTCAACGCCATCGTTGATCCCGAGCGCGCTGGCGGGCATCAGCTCGGCGATTTAGCGGCAGGATGCGTTCGCGGCGGAGCGACGCTGGTTCAATTGCGCGACAAACACTCCGAGACGCGCGCGCTGATCGAGGAGGCGAGGGCGATCAAGCGGGCCTTGGCACCGTTTGCGGTGCCCTTCGTCGTTAACGACCGCGTCGATGTGGCGATGGCAGCCGGCGCCGATGGCGTGCATCTTGGTCAGGACGATATGGCAGTCGAAGACGCGCGACGGCTTCTCGGCTCGAACGCGATCATCGGACTGTCGATCAAATCGGTCGATGAAGCCGAGGCGGCGCCTCTCGATCTCGTCGATTATGTCGGCAGCGGCGGCGTCTATACGACTTCATCCAAGCAGCAGAAGCATGCGCCGATCGGTCCCGCAGGCTTGGCGCGAATCATCGCCGTGCTCCGCCGCCGCGCACCCGTTTTGCCGGTGTGCGGCATTGCCGGAATTGACGCCAGCAATGCCGCGGAGGTGATTGCCGCTGGTGCCGATGGCGTCGCGGTGATCTCCGCCTTGTCGCTTGTGCCGAGCCCCGAGACCGCCGCACGCCGGCTCCGCGAGATCGTCGACGCGGTCTTGGCCAAACGAGGTACGTAATGAGCGTTCCGATCGCGCTGACCATCGCCGGTTCGGATTCAGGCGGCGGCGCCGGCATTCAGGCCGATTTGAAGACCTTCGCTGCGCTCGGCGTCTATGGTGCGTCCGTAGTAACGGCGCTCACCGCCCAAAACACCAAAGGCGTTTTCTCCATCCGTGAGGTGCCGGCGGAATTCATCGCGGCACAAATGGACGCCGTATTTTCCGATCTCGCTGTGGCTGCGGTGAAAATCGGCATGTTGGGAAGCGCAGCGGCAATCGCTGCGATTGGCGCCGGATTACAGCGACACCGCGCGCGCAACGTCGTGCTGGACACCGTGATGACTGCAAGTGCGGGCGGAAAATTATTGCCTGACGATGCCGTCGATGGCTTGCGCGCCTTGATTGCGAAGGCGCGTTTGGTCACGCCGAATTTGCCTGAGGCGGCGATACTGACCGGCGGGACGCAAGCGCGCGATGAAGAAGGAATGTATGCCCAAGCGCAAAAGATTCTGACGCTCGGCGCGGGCGCGGTGCTGATCAAGGGAGGACACGGCGGCGGTTCGGAAAGTGTCGATATCCTGGTCGAGGACACCTCCCGCACGCGATTTGCCGCGCCGCGCCTCGAGACTCGCAATACCCACGGCACCGGCTGCACGCTCGCCTCCGCAATCGCCGCCGGGCTTGCCAAGAACCTTTCGCTCGTGGATGCGGTGCGCCAAGCTAAAACCTTTGTCACCGCCGCACTTGAGGCGGCTGACCGGCTACAAATAGGATCCGGCCCCGGACCGGTGCACCATTTTCACGAATGGTGGTAGGGACCGTCAGGCTGCCGCGGGCGCTCCCGGTTGTTTCAACGGATGTGCGCGGGCAAAGGCGTCGATTGCCGCCAGCGAGTTTGCGATCCGTGAGAAATTCGGAAATGGCGCGGTGTCGACATTGAAGAACTTGGCGCCGGCGGCCTGGCTGGCGAGACAAATGTCTGCGAGCGTAATTGTGTCGCCATGGCAATAGCGACCGGTTGCCGGGCCGCGCAGATGCGCTTCCAGAGCGGTGAGCGCAGCAACGTGCCAGTGCTGACACCACTTGGTCCGTGTCGCCTCATCGAGCTTGAATTCGTGCTCCAGATATTCGCGTACACGCGGCACGATCAGTGGATGTGAGTCGCAGGCGACGATCTGCGCCAGGCCCCGCACCCGAGCGCGGCCGCGGGGATCGGGCGGCAACAGCGGCGGGTTGGGATGGGCTTCGTCGAGATATTCGATGATAGCGAGCGATTCAAACATCGCCGGCCCATCGCCATCCACCAGCGCCGGAATGGCCATCATCGGATTGACCGAACGAAATTCAGCTTTGCGCTGCTCGCCTTTCATGAGATTGACGTCAATGATCTCATCGGGGACGAGACCCTTGAGATTAAGCGCAATCCGCACGCGATAAGTCGCAAGCGACCGCCAAAACGAAAAAAGTTTCATAGATAATTCCTCCCTACGTCATCGTACTCGTGCCGATCGTTACTGCGCGACGCCAAGGCAACGTGAAAATCTCCAATCGAGCGCAACTGTTTTCTGGATGCCGCGGCTTTTGTGGGCCGCTAGTCCACGCCCGGCTCCGCTTTCAGTCCCGCCGCCTCGATGCCGGCAACGGCGCAGATTTCATCTTTATCCGAAGTGTCGCCGGAAATGCCGCAGGCGCCGACCAGGTTGCCGGCGCTGTCTCGGATCAACACGCCACCCGGATTTGAAACGATGCGTCCACCGCTCGCTGCTGCAAGCATCGTGAAAAACTGCGGAGTCTTGGCCGCGCGGCTCGCCAGCGTGCGCGAACCGAAACCCATGCCAAGGGCGCCCCAGGCTTTGGCGAAGGCGATGTCGAAACGCAAAATGCCGGCTTTATCTTCGCGCTTGAACGCGACCAGAT
>JBPYFG010000023.1:0-9448 GCA_051986365.1 Xanthobacteraceae bacterium | reverse complement strand
GCGCATCGACAAGTTCATGGTGCTGGGATTTTGCATCGGCGGTCCGATGATCTGGAATCTGCTGAAGCGGGCGTCCGACCGGATCGTTGCGGCCGTGCTGGCGCAGCCCTCGGGCTCGCGGCCCGAGATGCGCGACCTGTTCTACGACAACAACATGAAGGGCTGGGGGCCGGAGCTTGTGAAGCGAAGGCCCGACATCACGATGGAGCAGGTGGAAAAATTCCTGACCAGGATGTATCGCACCAACCCCGACTTCGTGTTCACGGTGACGCGCGATTTCGTCCGCAACTGCCGGACGCCGGTGCTGATCCTGCCCGACGACATCCCGGCGCATCCTTACGCGGTTGCGATGGAGGCCGCGATGCTAGCGCCGAACGCAGAGGTGAGCATGTTCCCGTGGAAGGAGCCGAAGGAGCGGATTCCGCTCGCGGTGCGGCAGATCCGCTCCTTCCTCCGCGCACACCGGCGCGCGGCGGCGTAAAGGCGTCATTGCGAGCGAAGATTGTTCGGCATAAGTTCAAGACCGTGATGGATGCGGAAGGTAGCGAGAGTTGGCTACTATTAAGGGACTTCTCGCACGCTCAAGGGTAGCGCGAGAAGTCGTAGCCCTCCTTGACGACGAATTCGAGCAAGAAAGGTGAACCGGAGTCCGTGACGGCGACTGCCTCCTTGATCGCGGGTACGATGGCAGCGGGTTTCTCGACCCGCGTTGAGGCGACGTTGAGCCCCTCGGCCACTTTGGCATAATTGCCGCTAACGGTCAGCGCGCCATATTTCTTGGTCGAGAGTTTGAGCACGTCACGCTCTGCCGCCATGACTCCGTTATTGAAGACGACGGTGAGGATCGCGATACGATTGCGTGCGGCAGTCTCGATGTCCATGCCAGTCATGCCAATGGCAGCGTCGCCCATCACGTTGACGCACAGTTTTTTCGGGGCTGCAAGTTTGGCGCCCATAGTGATGCCGAGCCCGTATCCAAGCTGGGTCGACTTCCCCCAGCCCATATAGGAGCCCGGCACCGTGGTCTCCCAGAACGGCAGGAGTTGCTCGCGCGGGCTGCCAGAATCGTGGGTGATGATGACATTGTCGCGATCAAGCGTGCGCATTAGGTCGCGAATTACCCGGTACTGGTTAATGGGTATCTCGTCGGAGCTCAGATGCTTCGACCATTCGTCGAGCCATGCCTTCTTCCCCGCAGCGATATCCGCTTTGAGAGCGGCAAGTGCGTTGTGATCGTCGCCGCTTTTGCGGTGACTCAATTCCGTAATCAACGCATCAATCACGAGCGCCGCGTCGCCGATTAGGGCGTGATCAGCGGAGTATTCCTTGTTTATGTCGGTCGGATCATTGCTGGAATGAATGATCGTCTTGCCGGGCGGCACGGCGGGACCGAAATTTGTGACCGTGAGACTTGAGCCGATTGCCAGAATGAGATCGGCGCGGCCCATGAAATCTGCGAACATTTTGGATCGCGAACGCGTTGCAGCGCCAAGCGCGAGCGGATGACTGTCGGCAATTGCGCTCTTGCCGGGATTGGTGGCGACGACAGGTGCAGGCAGCAATTCCGCGAGCGCCGCGAGTTGCTCCGAAGCCTCGGCATAGTGTACGCCCTGGCCAGCCCACAACAACGGCTGTTTGGCTGCGAGCAGCATCTCGGCAGCTTTCTTGACTGCGGCTGGGTCGGGTGCCGCGCGCTGCAGTGGAACGGGCGCATAGTCGAGCCGGCCTTGATATTCCGCTGTGAAGACTTCGTCCGGCACTTCGATCAAGACCGGGCCAGCCTTGCCGCTGCGCATGGCGTGATAGGCGCGCCGCATCAAATCTGGCAATTCCTGCACTGAATGCGCCAGCGCCGACCATTTCGTCACCGGCCGAAAAACAGTGCCGGCGCGGAAAACCGGCCGCACATATTGCCGCGCGAGTGGCATGCCGCCGGCGATAACCAGCAGCGGGACATTCTCCGAAAAGGCCTGCGCAACGCCAGGGAAGGCATTCTCGATGCCAGGCCCTGCCTGGGCCGCGAACACGCCGTTGCGCCTGCCGCGTTTAGCGCGCGAATAACCGTCGGCGATGCCGACGCCAACGCGCTCTTGCCGACACAATATCGGTCGAATGTCCAACGCCGCGCTTGCTTCGATCAGCGGATTGCGCGGATAGCAGGGGAGAAACTCCGTCCCCTCGCGTTTAAGAATTTCGGCAATAACTGCAGCGCCGTTCATCTACGTCTTCTCTTTTCCTTGGCTTTGTTCGCCCGACGCGAGTTGAGCACTCCAGATCAACGCCGGCAACCATGCGGCAACCGGCTTTCGCCTTTCAAAACGTTTTTGCCATGTCACTTTTGGGCATTTAGCCGAGATGTCGATCGCGCTAGTCACGATAAACAGGACTTTTCCACGTCCGACCGTTTACGTAATCTCTGTCAGCCTAATTCAGTTTCGAGCCGAGGGTTACATGCGTCTGAGGGACAAGATCGCCATCGTGGTGGGCGCTGGTCAATCGCCGGGTGAGGGATTGGGGAATGGCCGCGCCACGGCTTTACGTTTCGCTCAGGAAGGCGCCAAGGTGCTTGCGGTCGACAACAATCTTTCCTCCGCCGAGGAAACGGTCGCGATGGCACGACAGTCAAGCGGAGAATGCACAGCGTTCGAAGCGGACGTTACCAAAGAGGCTACGCTCGCGGCGATGGTCGAGGCCGCACGGAGGCGTTGGGGGCGCGTCGATGTTCTTCACTACAATGTTGGCATAAGTATCACCGGCGGAGACGCACCGCTCGATGAAATCACCGAGGCCGCATTCGATCGCATCGCCACCGTCAACCTGCGTGGTGCCATCATGGCTTGCAAACATATCCTCCCCCTAATGCGAGCGCAGCGCACTGGCGTCATCACTACAATCTCATCGGTCGCCGCGTGGGAGCAGTATCCGAATGTAGCCTACAAAGCGACCAAGGCTGGAATGATCGCGTTCACTCAGCAAATCGCTGTTCAGAATGCGGAATATGGAGTGCGCGCCAATGTCATCTTACCGGGATTGATGGACACACCAATGGCGGTTGACACTCGCGCTCGCGTCAGCGGCAAAAGCCGGGCTGAAGTTGCCGCCGCCCGCGATGCGCGCGTGCCGCTGCGCCACAAAATGGGGTCAGCCTGGGACGTCGCAAACGCTGCCCTGTTTTTAGCTTCCGACGAAGCGAATTTCATTACCGGCATTGCGCTACCGGTCGACGGCGGCGCTCTCGCTTGCATCAATTAGTCACGACTCGATCATTCTTGCGGACCGAGAGCGGGTCACTCGCTGCCAATTGGCAATCGTGTTCACTCCGGATAACAAGAAGTGATCTCCAGTCGCCGAACAAAGGAAGGCCCGTGCAGAATTCAGAGGCGTTTGACTACGTTATTGTGGGGGCCGGCAGTGCGGGATGCGTTCTGGCCAATCGGCTCACTGCTTCCGGTCAGCACCGTGTGCTTCTCCTAGAGGCGGGCCCCAGCAACCGGCACTTCTGGCTTCATATTCCGCTCGGCTTCGGTAAACTGTTCAGCGATCGACGATTCAATTGGTGTTACGAGACCGAGCCGCAACCGGAATGTCACAACCGCAAAGTTATTGCGCCGCGTGGAAGGGTTCTCGGTGGGTCCAGTTCGATCAACGGATTGATCTATATCCGCGGCCAAGCGGAGGACTTTAACATTTGGCGGCAACTTGGGAATGCCGGCTGGAGCTTCGATGAAGTTCTGCCCTATTTTCGGAAGGCGGAGGACAACGAACGCGGCGCGGATGAATTTCACGGTGGCGGGGGGCCACTCGCGGTTTCGGATTTATGTGACCGCCATCCTCTTGCCGAAGCCTACGTCGAAGCGGCGTTGCAATGCGGGTATCCGCGCAACGACGATTTCAACGGATCGGTGCAAGAGGGCGCAGGGTATTACCAGACCACTATGCGCAGAGGTGTGCGCTCCTCAACCGCGGCCGGTTATCTCAAGCAAGCTCGGCGTCGCGCCAATCTCAAAGTGATTTCGCAAGCTCTCGCCACGCGTATTGTCTTCGACGGCCGCCGCGCGACCGGCATAGAGTATCTTGTTGGCAACGAAAAACGCCGCGCCAGCGCCAATGGAGAGGTGATTGTCGCCGGCGGCGCGTTCAATTCACCGCAGATATTGCAGCTTTCCGGGCTCGGCCCGGCATCGCTCCTTCAATCTCACGGGATCACCGTAGTCGCCGATGCCCCGGGGATCGGTGACGATCTCAACGACCATATTTCAGGCCGCATCATGTTGCGTTGCAAGGAACCGATCACGCTCAACGATGCGGTGCGCACCTGGACCGGCAGGCTCACCCACGGCCTGCACTATGTACTTACGCGCCGCGGTTATCTCGCGATCCCGGCAGTCTCGGCCGGATGTTTTCTGCGTGCGCATCCCACCTCCGCGACGCCCGACTCGCAATGCTCGATTTCGCTGTTCTCCGCCCAAACCATCGGCGGTGACCTGCATCCTTTCCCAGGCGTGACCGGTAATTGCGTGTTGCTGCGGCCGGAGAGTCGCGGTTATGTACGAATCAAATCATCGAATCCACGAGAGGCCCCGGCAATCAATCCGAATTATCTTGCGACGCAAAAGGACCGCGAGACGATTGTGGCGGGCGTCGCAGCAATGCGCCGCATCTTTCAGGCGCCGGCCATGACGCGTTACATTGCCGAGGAGATTGAACCAGGCTCGAGATGTGACAATGATGATGAATTACTCGATTTCATCCGCCGCCGCGGCTCCACCACCTATCATCCGGTGGGCACCTGCCGCATGGGCCAGGATCAAAAGGCTGTGGTCGATGAACGGCTGCGGGTCCGCGGCTTCACCGGTTTACGTGTGGTCGATGCCTCGATTATGCCTGCGGTTGTTTCGGGAAATACCAACGCGGCCACAATTATGATCGGCGAGAAGGGCGCAGACATGATACTCGAAGACGCAAAAAGGGGGCATTGAGCGTCAAAGTGTTGAGCGAAAACGCCGAAAGTCGTCGTTTCAGAACTTAGCTATCCTTCTCACTGGCACTCACGTCGATTGTCTTTCAGGATTTGTCCATTGCGTTGTCGGCGACGAGTTCTGCGCCGTTGATGTAACTTGCAGCGTCCGAGACAGCAAAGACAATGAGATTGGCGATCTCCTCGGGCGTACCCCAGCGCGTATCGCGCATGCCCTGATTGCTCGACCAAAGCGATCGCTCGCGGGCGGCGTCCTCCGGACTGAGCTGGCGCTTGGCAAGTTCTCGTTCCCATTTTGCGAAGCGCTCCGGCGTATCGATGAAGCCCGGTATCACGCAATTGACGCGGATGTTGTGCGGTGCAAGCTCGTTGGCGAGCACCTTGGAGAAGCGGATCTCAGCCGATTTCGCGGGACCGGTGCAGGAGGACAAGAATGGCGGGTTGAGCGTCATTATCCCGGTCTGGCCGCTTACATTGACGATCCGGCCACCGCCTTGAGCAATCATCATCGGCACCACGCGCTGACAGATGCGAAATTGCGCGAAGAAGTTGATTGCCATGCCCTCGACGAGTTCCTCATCGGTCACTTCGAGAAAGGGCTTGTAGGTTCCTGTGCCGGCATTGTTGATGAGGATATCGATGCGGCCCAGCTTGTCGCTGACCATGCGCGGAATCATCTCAATCTGTTCAACTTTAGTCACGTCCAGCGGGTGCGTCTCGATCTTCGCCTGAGCGGTCCGCATGATGTCGCGCGCCGCTTCGGCGAGCGCTGTCTCCCGCCGCGCGCAGATGAGAACTTTCACGCCCTCACGCGCGAGCGCGCGTGCAGTCTCCAGACCTATCCCTTTGCTCCCGCCAGTCACGAGCGCCGTTTTGTTGGCAAGACCGAGTTCCATCCCTCTCAGCTCCTTCAAAAACTTTGTTGGTCACGAGCTCGAAATTGCACCTGATCTAAACAATGACGAGGTCGTACTTGCTTGAGAAAATGTTGGGAGAAATCCCACGCTGTCGGAGCAACCCCCTCACACGAGTCTCAGCGCCGCTTTTCGGACAATCAGGTCAAGGATATAGTACGTCGCAAGGGTCCGTGAGAATACGACAAGCTATGGGAGTACGCGAAGGCAAGCCTAGGGAGTACATCAAAATGTCGATCACGCGTCGTCAAGCGCTTGGATCCGCCGGCGCCGCCATTGCAGCCAGCAGCCTTGCGAAACCTGCGATAGCCGCAAATGAGCCGATCCGCGTCGGCTATTTGCCGGCGCTAACAGGCCCCTCGTCCTCCACTGGTATTGGGATCAATCGCGGAACCCAATTGGCGGTGCAGGAGATTAACGCGGCCGGCGGGATAAACGGGCGGCAGATCGAATTGATTACACGCGATACCCAGAGCGACCCGACCAAGGCCGTCAATGGAGCAGCGGAGCTGTCACACGGGCAGAACGTGAGCGTCGTCTTTGGCCCGGTCAATTCCGGCGAGTCGCTCGCGGTTGTGCCCTTGCTCGCGCGTACCAATACACCGCAAGTCCATCCATGCTGGGTTGATACTCTGACCGACCCGCAGAAATATCCGATGTGCTTCCGTAACGCGCCCACTAACCAGCAGATCGGCGCCGCCGCAAATCGCTACGTCGTAGATGTGCTTAAGCGTAAAAAGGTCGCGGTGATCAGCGACACTACTGGTTATGGCACCGCGTCGGTCAACGCCTACGTCCCGATGCTTCAAGCCAGGGGCGCCGAAATCGTCTACCAGGGAAACGTCGACGCCGCCAATCCGGATCTAAAGCCCGAGCTTCTGCGCATGCAATCAGCAGGGGCTGAGGCGATCATGCCCTGGAGCGTCAATGCGGGCTTTCTTTCCCGCATTATCAACACGCGCGGCAACATGGGTTGGGACGTGCCGATCGTTGGGCAGACCACGCTCGGTTCGGGGCAGACAAAGGCGCTGTTGGAAAAGCCCGAATACTGGGCAAAGGTTTATCCGAACAATTTCCGCAATGTCTGTTATGGCCCGGGGGGAAAGCTTCCGGAGCGCACCGCCGCCTTCGTAGACCGTCTAAAGAACGCCAAGATCGACATGGGCGACACTCTGTTGTGGTGGATCGCGCTCGGCTATGACAGTCCGCGGATGATCGCCGAGGCCATGAAGGCCGTCGGGCCCGAGCCACAGCAGATTGTCGGTTACCTCAATAAGCTCAAAGAATTCCCGGGTGTCTATGGCGACATCACTTTTAGCCCCGGTCAACACAACGGCTATCCGGACGAGGAAGTGGTAATGGTCGAAGCTAATTCGCTCAAGGACGGTGCGTTCAACTTGGCTCCCGGCTACAGTTCTTAAGCCGATGGTCGAATCGATCGTCTCGACCGGGGTGGCGATCGGCTGCATCTATGCACTGATCGGCATCACTTATAACGTGATGTTTTCTGCCTCGCGCGTGTTCAGCTTTACCGCGGGTACGCTTGGTATGTTGGGCGGGGTGCTGGGCTCACTCTTCATTGCCCGGATGGGTGTGCCCCTGGTTGCAGGCTTTCTCCTCGTACTTGCCGCTGGCGCGCTTTTCGGGATCATCACCGAAATCGTCGCGGTGCGGCCAGTGCTCAAAAGCTTGGATCAGCATCTCTACGTGCTCTCCACGCTCGCGCTGGCACTCATGGTCCAGCAGTTCACTGCGATTGAGTGGGGGACTGAGTCACGACCATTTCCGCGCCTCTTTGACATTGCGCGCGGCGGCTTTGATCAGCAGTTCTGGATGCCGATGCTCGCCTGTGCCGCGGTGATCATCGGCCTGGAATTGCTCTATCGCTATACGCTGGTCGGTCGGGCTTTTCTGGCGATCGCCGAGGACACCTATGCAGCGCGTGCCCTTGGGTTACCGGAACGCGGCTTGCGCATGGCAAGTTTTGCGCTTGCCGGCGTGGTCGGCACGCTGGCGGGCTTTGCCGGCGGAGAGATGCTGCTTGCTTTCTTTGGCAACGCGCCAATTCTCACCTTCTATGGCTTCGTTCCGGTAGCGCTGGGTGGTATGGGCAACAATCGCGGAGCGGTGGTCGCTGGTCTCTTGCTCGGGCTGTTCCAGCAAGCTGCAAATTTTCTAGTAGGCGGCATCTTCGCCTCGGTGGCGGTATTCACGGTGTTCATCATCGTTCTGCTGGTGCGTCCCGAGGGGCTCGCGGGCGCCTCTGTTCAGCGCCGCGTCTGATGGATGCGGCGGCAAAATTGGGCCACAGCCGTGCAAACGTGCTCGGTTCTACCAGCACGTTGGGCACAGCGTTCCCCTTTCTGGTGCTGCTGCTGGTTGGCATCGGATTTCCGTTATTTGGCGGCGGTTACTGGGGCGTCATCGTGACCCGCGCCTGCGTTTATTGGGTGCTGGTATCGGGGCTCAATCTGGTTGTCGGATTCGCGGGCCAGATTGCCATCGGCTGGGTAGCGCTGCTGACGCTTGGGGCCTACACCACTAGCGTGCTCGCTGCGGGCAACGCGACGCCAGTTTTCCCGCCTTATCTCGCGTTGACGATTGCTGCCACCGTCGGCGCTGTCTTCGGTTTGATCATTGGACTGCCGGCGCTACGCCTGCGCACATTCTACTTCGCTATCACAACACTAGGCTTTGCCACGATCGTAACGCAGGTGGCTCTTGCGTGGCAGAGCGTTACCGGCGGCGGGGTAGGTGTTCCTGGGCCGATCTTTCCAGAGCCGTTCGCCTCCCAGTGGGGCTTTTATTATTTTTGCTTTGGTCTGGCGGCGATCTGCACCTGGATGACGGCGAATCTGGCGGCTAGCCGATTTGGCCGCGCGCTTACCGCGATCCGCGACGCGGAGGTCGCGGCGGAAGCGAGCGGCATCTCAAAACCCGCATTGCTGGTACCTGTGTTTTTATTCAGCGGCGCCACCGCTGCAGTTGCCGGCGGGTTATTCGCCGCTTTGCAATCTTACATTACGCCAGATGCGTTTACGCTCGATTTGTCGGTCCTCTTCTTCATCGCCATTCTCATCGGAGGACGCGGCTCCATTCTCGGCCCCTTGCTCGGCACGGTGCTTTTAACGGTGCTGCCGGAATTGGCCGCGCCGCTGGTCACCTGGTCCACGTTTCTCTATGCGGTGTTACTGCTCGTTATCGTGCTTGCAATACCGGGCGGAATTGCTGAGATCCTCGATTTCAAGAACCGTCGCCCTCTTGCGAGCGGCCGCGCAATAATCCCTCGGCCAAATCTGATCAAGCAGTTATTCAACGAAGCCCGCGAAGCCGGCACTTTGACGATTGAACAGCTGACAATGAATTTTGGTGGCGTCAAAGCAATCGACGACCTCGACCTTGAGATCCGGCCAGGCCAGGTGCATGGACTGATCGGCCCCAATGGGAGCGGAAAGACCACCATCCTGAACGTTATCTCTGGTTATTACGCGCAGCAGCGCGGCGCTGTCAGGTTGAACGGGACTGCATTGCCGGCACTGGCACATCAACAACGCGC
>JBPYFG010000022.1:0-2503 GCA_051986365.1 Xanthobacteraceae bacterium | reverse complement strand
GCAGGCCTTTGGCCGGGCGGCATCAAGCAATCCCAGAACCGAATCCAAGAGGAGCAAGCGTGCAGGTTCTTGTCCGTGATAATAACGTCGACCAGGCCCTCAAGGCGCTGAAGAAGAAGATGCAGCGTGAGGGCATTTTCCGCGAAATGAAGTTGCGCGGCCACTACGAGAAACCATCGGAAAGAAAAGCGCGGGAGAAGGCCGAAGCGATCCGCCGGGCCCGCAAGCTGGCCCGCAAGCGATTACAGCGCGAAGGCCTATTGCCGATGAAGGCCAAGCCCGCCCCCACCGCCGGAGGCGCCAGATCGGGCCCACCCCGCGCACCCCGGTTCGGCTAACCGGCGAACGGAATTAGCTCTTTCCTGCGGCAGAGGCTTATCGATCCTGATTTTAAGTCAGTATCGATAAGGCTCTTGCTTTTTGGCATGTCGGTATTGTCATGTCCTTGCTCGGCCGCGGAAAATCGGACGGCGTGATAGTCCAGCCGCGGCGGGCTTTTACCGGTGCGGGCTGTTATGGTTACGCCGGGATGGGCGGCAAACCGGCGAAGCCGAGTCCGAGCGTGATGGCGCAGCGCTTACTGCTGCCGGTCATCCTGTTCACGCTCGCCGCCTGCGCCACTCCCGGCGGTCCGGGCGCCTCCGAGCAAGACAAGCCGCTTTATCCCGGACCACAATCCAATGTCGCTTCACTCAGCGAGGTGATTGCCGCGCATCCCGACGATCCGCAGGCCTACAATATGCGCGGCTCGGTCTACGGCGAATCCGGCCGGCCCGAGCAGGCGCTGGCCGACTTCAATAAGGCGATCAGCCTCGATCCGAATTACGCGCAGGCTTACGCCAATCGCGCGCTGGTGTACCGCCGGATCAACAAGCTCGATCTGGCGCTTGCCGATGAGAATAAGGCGCTAACGATCGATCCCTCTTACGCGGCGGCCTATATCGGCCGCGGCATCGTCTACCGCGAGCAAGGCCGCAACAATCAGGCCCTCGAGGATTTCAACAAAGCAATCGGGCTGCAGCCGGAAAATCCCGAGCCTTATTACAATCGCGGGCTTCTGTATCAGAGCCAGCGCCAGCACGCCTTGGCGATCGATGACTTCTCGGCTGCATTGGGGCTTGCCAACAAAAAGACCGAGCCCTATGTGGCGCGCGCGCTCAGTTACCTGGCGCTCGGCGATGCCAAATCGGCGGCCAGCGATCTCGACGAGGCGGTACAGATGGATCCGCTAAATTTGCGCGCTTGGACCAGCCGCGGGCTTGCCTATGAGCGGCTGGGGCAGAAGGACAAGGCGGCGGGTTCCTACGCCAAGGCGCTCAATATCAATGACAAGTACCAGCCCGCCAAGGAGGGTTTCGCCCGCGTCGGCGGCAAGGTCGGACAGACCTATCCGACCTTTTGAGCGTTTCACTAAGACATCACGCGCCGAAAGGAGACGCCGAAGGAGCCCTCATGACCATTACGCTGAACCACACCATCGTGCCGGCGCGCGAAAAAGCCGCCGCGGCAAAATTCTTCGCCCAGATTTTTGGGCTAAAGCGTTCGCGCACCGGACACTTCGCGCCGGTACGGGTGAACAAGGAACTGACCTTGCTGTTCGACGATGAGTCCGATTTTGACAGCCATCATCTCGCTTTCCATGTCAGCGATCGCGACTTCGACGCCATTCTTGGCCGGGTCAAAAAAGCCAAGATCGTGTTCGGCAGCGCGCCGTGGAGCCTGGAAGATGGCAAGCTCAACAATTGGGGCGGCGGCCGCGGCTTCTATTTTCGCGATCCGAACGGGCACGTGCTCGAATTGATGACTGTCCCGCAGTGATGTTTGCGGCGCTGTTCTAATCGAGATCGCCTGCGAGAAAGCGCCCGACCGCGTCAAGCGCTCCGTTGGCGTCGAGGTCTTCGTGACCGCCGTCGAGAAAACGCACGAAATGTTTCGGCTGATTGGCGAGGTCGAATAATTGTTCGCCCATCGCGTAAGGAACGACGCGGTCGAGCACGCCGTGCATGATCATGACCGGCGCCGTGACCTTGCCGATGCGCGTGTCGGACCGGAACTGATCCTTCATCAACAGCGACACCGGCAGATACCAGTAATGCTGGGCGCCGACCGCCACCGCCGACGTGAACGGCGCTTCGAGAATGACGCGGCCCACCGGGCGCTCTGCGGCAACGGCAACCGCCACGCCCGAGCCGAGCGACTCGCCCCACAGAACGAGTTGTTGCGCAGGATAACGCGCGGCAGCAAAGCGATAGGCCGCTTGCGCATCAGCAATCAGCCCCGCTTCGCTTGGATTGCCGGCCGAGCCACCGTAGCCGCGATATTCCAACGCGAGGAGCCCGATCCCGTCAGCGATAAGCCTGCGGAAGCGCTCGACGCGAAAGCGCAGCGCGCCGCCATTGCCATGAAAGTACAGGATCACCGGCTTGCCGTCGCGCGGCGGCACGTGCCAGGCGGCGATGCGCACACCGTCGGCCGCGGTGAGCGGCACTTCTTCGGCTTCCGG
>JBPYFG010000021.1:0-5009 GCA_051986365.1 Xanthobacteraceae bacterium | reverse complement strand
CCCGCGCCAATGCCGCCGCGATCACCGCCTTGTGGCCGCGATGCACGCCATCGAAATTGCCGATGGCGACGGTCGCGCCGCGGAGCGCCTCGCCGGGCGCAAAATCGTGTACCACCTCAAAGTTTTGCGCGGCCATCAGTGTCTCACCAGACGAGTTCGCGCATCACGCCGCGCGGCATGACGCCGGCGGCGGCAAACATTGCATTGAGGGCCGCGAGATCCGGCGCCTCGCGCGAACCGTATTCTTCGGCGTGGATGCCCGAGGTGATGAACATGCAGTCGAGGCCCAGAGCGGCGGCGCCTTTGAGATCGGTCCGCACCGAATCGCCGATTGCCAGGACACGCTGCGGGCGCGGGGTTTTGCCGCCGCGCTGGGCAGCGGCCGTAGCGAGCGCGAGGTCATAAATCGGCGCGTGCGGTTTGCCGCAATAGAGCACCTTGCCACCGCGCGCGGCATAGGCGTCCGCCAGCGCGCCGGCGCAGTAGACGAGCGTGTCGCCGCGCTCGACGACAATGTCAGGATTGGCGCAAACCATGGACAGCGAGCGAGCGCGCAGCGTCGCCAGCAAATCCCGATAACTTTCCGGCGTCTCGATCGTGTCGTCAAACAGACCCGAGCACACGACGTAGTCGGCGGTCTCGGCCGGCGCGAAACGTACCTCAAGCCCGGCGAAGATCGACAGATCGCGCTCAGGGCCGAGGTGAAACACGCTCTCCGGCAGCCGGGCTTTGACAATGCCGCGGGTCACGTCGCCCGAACTTGTGATCGCGTCATAGGCCTGCCGCGGGACTTTCAGTCGGTCGAGAATACGCGCCACCGCCTCGCCCGAACGCGGCGCGTTGGTGATCAGGATCGCCGTTCCGCCGCCGGTGCGAAAGCGCGTTAATGCCTCGCATGCAGCCGGAAAGGCCGCGAGCCCGTTGTGCACGACGCCCCAGACGTCGCACAACAGCACGTCATAGTCGCGCGCCAGCGGCTCAAATCGTTCGATAAAGTCGGCCACGGCGGCTAATCTACGCGGCCTTGCCCGTGAAGCGAACCAATGGGTGTCGGTCTAGTTGCATGATCCGGGCGTCAGCTGTGCCCCATGCCGGCGCGGGCGAGCGGAGTAAAACTGGCGGCGGGAGCCGCCTCAGCGCCATTTGTCGCGTTCGGCTCGTCCGCTTTGACGTCCGCGCCTTCCAACGCGCCCGCGCGCAGCGGCCGGGGCGGCGAAAACAACATGCCCTGGCCGAACCGAACATCATAGTCGAGAAGATCAATCACCATGTTCTCATTTTCGATCCGATCGGCGATCAGATCGATCCCGAAGCGGCCCAGTGACTCGGAAAAATCGGCGGGACGGATGTCGGCCGCCACCGCGCCGAGCCGATTGAAGAGGAGCGCCGCCGGCACTTTGACGAAACGGAAACCACGGTCGTTCAGCTCGCGGGCATTGACACGAAGATCGGTGAGGTTGTCCATCGAAAAGCGGAAGCCGCGGGCGGCGAGTGCGGCGAGACTGGCGTGCTCGATCGCTCCCATGGCGCGGACGGCGCTCTGGGTGAATTCGAATACCAGCGCCGCGGCAATAGCGCGGTTGGCATCCGTCAATTCAAGAAATTTCGAAAAGTCGGAATCCGCAAGCGTCGCGGCGCTCAGATTGCAGAACAAGCCGATCTCGCGTTTTTGCAGCAGCAGGCGGCGCACGATCTGCACGCTCCGCGCCGCGGCAAGGTAGTCGATTTTGGGCATCAAGGCGGCGGCCTCGGCATCGGACAGAAACTCGCCTGCGGCGACGAGCTCGCCGTCATCGGTTTTCAGTCTCGCCAGCGCCTCGTAATAACGCAGCTTACGCTGCGGCAGTGTTACAACCGGTTGCAGATGGAGTTCGATCTCCCCTAGAGCGACGGCCTTTCGCAGCGCTCCGCTCACCGTATCGCGGTCGGAGCGCGCGAACGACGCCGTCTTGCCGTTCGTAGGCACCGGCCGGGCAGCCAAAGGAGCGAATTGCAGACGCGCGACAGCGGGCGCATTCGCCACGCGTTCGACGCTGACGACGAACGGAAGGTCCTCGACTTCGCGCTTTCTCGCGTGTTCGGAGAGCGTCGCCTCATGCGCCGCTACCGAACCCGAAAGCGCCTTGACCGCGCCCGAGAGCCGTTCGACTTCCTCGGTGATCGGCTGTGAAATCGCCACCGCGCGCTCGACCGCGGATTCGACCTTGTCTTCGATTGCGTTCAGGCGGCGGCCGAACTCGGCGAGCTGACTGGCCAAATCGCCGGCGCCGCGGGCAAGCTTGGCAAGCTGATTGCTGGTTTCAAGGCGATCATGCCTGCGGGCGGCAACGGCGTAGTAAACCGCGAATGCGGTGAGCGCTCCGAGCCCGGTCAGCGCCGATTCCGCGCCGGTAAAGCCAAAACGCGCATAAATCACCGCGCCGAGCAAGGCGGCGATCAGCACCATGCAGGCGGCGATTAAGAAGGCGCTAATGCGCAGCATGTGAACGCAAACCTCTCCTTGAACCTCGCCGGATGCTACCAGTGTTCACGAGCGCAGGGCAGCCTGCAAGTTCCGTAATTGGACATGCTAAACGTAGCGAAGGTCCGGCAGCGCTTTTATAAAGGAAATCTGACGAGCAATTAACGAGATGTCCGAAAATCTTGCTGCCACCGCGGTGGTGCCGGTTCCGGCGCGGGCCGCCGGCTTGATCCGCTGGATCGAGCGCCGGCCGGGGGCCGCCTTTGGCGGCTTCCTGGCCGCGCATTTCGTGGTTTGGACGGTGTTGCCGGCATTGCTCTACGCCAATCTGCCGCTCGACCTCATCGAGGCGCTCGTTTACGGCCGCGAATGGCAGTTTGGTTACGACAAGCTGCCGCCTTTGCCCTGGTGGCTGATCGAAGCGGTGCATCGCGTGTTTGACGCCGACATCGCCTATTACGCGACCGCGCAAATCGCGGTGCTGGTCGCTTTCGCGCTTGTATTCGCCTTGGCACGACCGCTCGTCGGCGCGACCGGCGCGCTAATCGCGGTGCTTATCGCCGATGGACTGCATTATTTCCAGTACACCGCGGTGAAATTCAATCACGACGTCATTCAACTGCCGTTCTGGGCACTCGCCGGTTACACCTTTCATGCCGCGCTCAGGCGCGGCGGGCTGGGCTCGTGGTGCTTGCTCGGCTTCGCCATGGGCGGCGCACTATGGGCCAAGTATTTCGTCGTGGTGCTGGCGGTACCCTACGCGCTATTCATGCTGTTCGACCGCCAGGCACGCCGCGCTTTCGCGACGCCAGGGCCATGGCTCGCTCTTTGCGTCGCATTAGTCGTCGCAGCGCCTCACATTGTTTGGCTAATTCAGAGCGGTTTTCTGCCCTTCGCTTATGCCAGTCATCGCGCCGCGCCCGTCCGGGGCTGGTTCGATCACGTGCTCCACCCCGCCGTTTTCTTCGGCAGCCAGATCTTTTTCCTACTGCCATCATTTTTCATTGCCGTGGCAATGTTCTGGCGTCCCGAGGGGAAAATAAGCTCGGTCGAACCGTTCGACCGCCGCATCATAACGCTGCTCGCCTTCGGCCCCGGGCTGACAATGATCGCGCTGGCGGCCGTGACCGGCCGCGGCGCGGTGGCGATGTGGGGCTATCCGCTCTGGCTATTTCTCGGACTGTGGCTGGTAATGGCGGCGCGCGTGCGCTTCGATACGGCGCGTCTGACACGAATTATCGGCGTCTGGGCGATCGTGTTTACGATCTTTGTGCTGGCGTTCATCGCCAACTATCTGGTGCTGCCGCCGCTCGACCACCGCTATCGCGCCGTACTATTCCCGGGCGATAAGCTCGGCGAAATGTTGACCTCACGTTTTCACGAGCTCACTTGTCGGCCGCCAGATTGCACGCCGCTGCGCTACGTGATCGGATCGATGTGGGACGGCGGTAACCTTGCGCATTACTCGCCGGAGCAGCCGCGGGTGCTGATCGACGGAGTGCCGGCGCGTGCGCCCTGGATCGACCTCGATGATCTGCGTGACAAAGGCGCGGTGCTGGTGTGGACGCAAGGCGATCCGCGCCAAGTGCCGGCGGCGTTTGCGGCGATCGCGCCCGGCGCCGAGCTCGGCGCGCCGTTCGATCTGCCAATGCGCCGCGGCGACGGCACGGTCCATGTCGGCTGGGCGATCTTAAAGCCGCGGTGAGCGGCCGTCATTGCGAGCGGAGCGAAGCAATCCAGTCGGCGAAGAGCTGAATTGCTTCGTCGCGGAGCTTGTCATCGGGCCGGCCACTTCGGGCCGGACCCATTGGCTCCTCGCAATGACGAGGGACCGCCATCAAGCCACCGCCTTAATCGCGCGGCCGACTTTGTCGAATATCTCGTCGATCTGCGTTTCGCTCACGATCAGTGGCGGCGACAAGGCAATGGTTTCGCCAGCGACCCGGACCATGACGCCTTCCTCTTGGAAGGCGCGCTCCATCACCTGATAGGTGCGCAAGCCGGGCGCGCCGGGGCGGGAGGCGAGATCGATGCCGGCGGCAAGGCCGACGGTACGGATATCGAGCACGTTCGGCAGGCCCTTGAGCGTCAACGCCGCGTCGGCGAAGCGCGGTTCGAGCGCCTTGGCGCGGGCAAACAGTTTCTCGTCGCGGTAAAGGTCGAGCGTGGCCAGTCCGGCGGCACAAGCAAGCGGATGCGCGGAATAGGTATAGCCGTGGAACAGTTCGATGACGTGTTCCGGTCCACGCATGAAGGCCTCATAAATGCCGTCGCGCGCGATCACGCCGCCCATCGGGACCGCGCCCGAGGTGATCCCTTTGGCGAAGGTGATCAGATCGGGCACAACGCCATAGCGCTCGGCGGCAAAGGCATAACCGAGCCGTCCGAAGCCGGTAATGACCTCGTCGAAGATCAAGAGAATGCCGTGGCGGTCGCAAATCGCGCGAAGCCGCTCCAGGTAGCCCTGCGGCGCCGGCAGCACGCCGGTCGAACCGGCCATCGGTTCGACGATCACGGCCGCGATCGTGGAAGCATCGTGCAATGTGAC
>JBPYFG010000020.1:0-8823 GCA_051986365.1 Xanthobacteraceae bacterium | reverse complement strand
CCGAAACGCGCCAGACGCCGAGCCTGTTTCCGTTCTCGGCGCTGTTCGGCAATAAATCATCGACCGCCACGCCCGCGCCCAACGCGGCGGAGCCGCCCTCGCCCTTCGATGCCAAGCAGCGCGCGCTGCTCGACCGCATCAGCAATTATCTCTCGAGCGTGCAGACCATGGTCGGCAAATTCGTCCAGGTAGGCCCCGACGGCGGACGCACCGAAGGCATGTTCTATATGCAGAAGCCCGGGCGCGTGCGCTTTCAATACAATCCGCCCAGTCCAATCGACATTATTTCCGACGGTTCTTCGGTCGTGGTGCGCGACCGCAAGCTCGCCACCCAGGATCTCTATCCCTTGTCGCAGACGCCGCTGCGCTATCTCTTGGCCGAGCGGATAAATCTATTGCGCGATACCGATGTGGTCAGCGTGAGCGCGGACGATAGCTTTGCAACCGTGGTGATTGAACAGAAACAGCTTCTTGTCGGCACCGACCGTCTGATGATCATGTTCGACGCCAAAGACCTCACGCTCAAGCAATGGACGGTGACCGATCCGCAAGGCTTCGACACCACTGTCGCGGTCTACAATCTCGATTCGACCAAGAAGCCAGATCCGAATCTGTTCGTAATCAATTACCAGCGCGAACAGACGGGGGTGCAGTAATCAGGAATCGGAATTCAGCAATTAGCCATCAGGGACTAAATTAACAGGCTGGCTTGCTGCTTGACCGATACTTATTTATCTCTAGCCGCCAGACCCTGATTGCTGATTCCTGATCCCCGTGAAGCTGACCGTCACAAGCTGGAACATCAATTCCGTCCGGCTGCGCATCAATCTGGTGGCGCGCTTCATCAAGGCGGTGCGCCCCGACATTTTGTGCCTGCAGGAAACCAAATGCCCGGACGACAAATTTCCGCTCAAGCGGCTCAAGCGTCTTGGTTATGACTATGCCGCGCTCAACGGCCAGAAAGGCTATCACGGCGTCGTCGTTCTCTCTCGGCTGCCGTTCGAGCGATTCGAGATCCAGACCTTCTGCGGCAAGGCCGATTGCCGCCACATCGCGGCGGAATTCGGCGAGCGCGCCGGCCTGCGCGATCCCATAACGGTGCATAACTTTTACGTCCCCGCCGGCGGCGACATTCCGGATCCCGACGTCAATCCGAAATTCGCCCACAAGCTCGGCTTCCTCGACGAAATGCGCTACAGCGCCGGCTTGCGCCCGAAAGCCTCCGAGCGCGCAATACTGGTCGGCGATCTCAATGTCGCGCCGCTCGAACACGACGTCTGGAGCCACAAGCAGATGTTGCGGGTCGTCTCGCATACGCCGATCGAATGCGAAAAGCTCGTGGGCGTGCTGAAAGCCGGAGACTGGGTCGACAGCATGCGCCAGTTCACGCCCGAGCCGGCCAAGCTCTACACCTGGTGGAGTTATCGTTCGCCGGATTGGGCCACGGCCGATAAAGGCCGTCGCCTCGATCATATCTGGACCTCGCCGATGCTCGCCGACCGCGTTGCCGCAATCGGCGTCGCCAAGCATTATCGCGGCGCCGCGCGGCCGTCCGATCACGTGCCGGTGACCGCAACGCTTGAAGTGTAGCTGCGATCGGAAGCGCTACTGAGGTCCGGTCCCGCGCGCCAAAATGGCGTGAACTTTCTCGAAGTCGCGCGCCAATTGATCCGCACGCGACGCGAATAATGTGCGCAGTTGTTGCGCGGCTTGCGGATTGCTTTCCAGCATTTTCAAGAACATGGCGCGGGAAATCCGCAGCACGATCGAATCTTCTCGCGCGATCGCCGTCGCGCCTCGCGGCGTTTCGATGAGCAGCGCAGATTCGCTGAGCAGGCTTCCGGGTTCGGCGATGCTCTCGATCCCGTACGCCGGCGGTTTGATGACAAATGAACCGTGCTGGACCACATAGGCGCAATCGGCGCTTTCGCCCGGCGCAAACAGCGTTTCGCCTTCGCGGACGGAATAGCTCTCGGCGCCGATCGCGAGAATGCGCAGCGCACTCTCGCCCAGCTGGGCCAGCATCGGCACCCGTTCAAGGAATGCGATGTCGTCGTCGACGCTCATGCCAATCCGCGGTCACGGCACCAATTTATAGCCGCCGGCTTCGGTGACCAAAATCGCGGGCGCGGCGGCGTCCTTTTCGATCTTCTGCCGCAAGCGATAAATATGCGTTTCCAACGTGTGCGTGGTGACGCCGGAATTATAACCCCACACCTCTTGCAGCAGCGTCTCGCGCGAGACCGGCCGCTGACCGGCGCGATAGAGATAGCGCAAGATTGAGGTCTCCTTCTCCGTCAGCCGCACCTTGTTGCCCTTGGGGTTGAGCAGGAGCTTTGAACTGGGACGAAATGTGTAGGGCCCGATGGTGAAGACCGCATCCTCGCTGGCCTCGTGCTGGCGCAGCTGCGCGCGAATGCGCGCCAAGAGTACCGCGAATCGGAACGGCTTGGTGACGTAATCGTTCGCGCCCGATTCGAGCCCGAGAATGGTGTCGGAATCGGTGTCGTGCCCGGTGAGCATGATGATCGGGGCCTTGAACCCGTTCTTGCGCAGGATGCGCACGGCTTCGCGGCCGTCGATGTCCGGTAGCCCCACATCCATGATGACGAGGTCGATTTGCCCGGCTTTGGCGGCTTGGACGCCTTTGCTGCCGTTTTCGGCCGCAACGGCTTCGAATTCTTCATGCAGCGATAGCTGTTCGGTCAGCGCATCCCGCAGTTCTGGATCATCATCGACAATGAGAATCTTACGCGTATTCGGCATTCAATCAGAGCTCACCCGCCGCTGTGGCGCGCCGTTTGGCGCGCAAGTAGAACTGTCGAGATACTAGAGCATCGTCTTGAAAAGGGGAAACCGGTTTTCCGAAAAGATCATGTGACCACAAAACGTTAGAGTGCCGAACGTTAGACGACAGTCAGTCTGGGTTGAAACAATTGCGCTTGGGAACTTCGCGACAGCCGATGGCAAAACGCGAACACAAACCGGTGCGCAGGACTTCGCTGTCCGCCATCCATGTGTACGTTCGCCCGCGGCTGCACACCCAGGCTTGGCTCGTGGCAGGGCAGCGCGCAATCCGCGCGGCTGTGGGCCGGGCAAGCATCAAGGCGGCGAAACGCGAAGGCGATGGTGCCACGCCTGCCGGCCAATTTCATCCGGTTCGCCTATGGTGGCGGTCGGACCGCTTGCCGCGCCCGCGTACTCTCCTACCGGTCCGACGAATCGCAGCCGACGATGCCTGGTGCGAAGACCCCAAACACCGGCGCTACAATCGCCCGTTCCGGCGGTCGGCCAATGAACCAGGCGACCGCCTCAAGCGCGCCGATGGGCTCTACGATCTGATCGTCGAAATCGACCATAACATGCGCCCGCGGGTCGCCGGCCGCGGCAGCGCGGTATTCATTCATGTCGCGCGGCCGGGTTTTAGCCCGACTGCGGGTTGTGTCGCGCTTTCGCGTGGCGACTTGCAGCGGTTGGTGCTCAGGCTGTCACCCAAGACGCGAATTATCGTTCATTCCTAGGCGCTCTGGCGCCGAAAATAGCGGTGCCGACGCGCACGTGCGTGGCGCCGAAGGTGATGGCAATTGGGTAATCCGCGCTCATGCCCATGGACAGGAGCTTGAGTCCATTGCGCCCGGCGATTTTCGCGGTGAGTGCGAAATGCGGCGCCGGCGCTTCATTGTGCGGCGGCAGGCACATCAGACCGGAAATGGCGAGCCCGTAACGATCACGGCAGGCGGCTAGGAAGCTGTCGGCCTCCTGCGGCAGCACGCCTGCCTTCTGCGGCTCGGCGCCGGTATTGATCTCGACAAAGAGCAGCGGGCGGCGGGCTTGTTTGGCGATCTCTTTGCCGAGCGCTTCGGCGAGGCTTGCGCGGTCGACGGAATGGATTGCATCGAACAGCGCTATGGCCTCCTTTGCTTTGTTCGACTGCAGCGCGCCGACGAGATGGAGTTCCAGACCTGGGTGACGGGAGACGAGTGGCGGCCATTTCGCCTTGGCCTCCTGCACGCGGTTTTCTCCGAAGACGCGCTGCCCCGCCGCGATCACCGGCTCGATCGCGTCGGCCGCAAATGTCTTCGACACCGCGACCAAGGTGACGCCGGTCGGATCGCGCCCGACGTCGCGACAAGCCCGCGCGATCTCTGCCCGCACTGCTGAAAGTCCGTCCGGCTTACTCATGCTGTCCAACTGGCGTTATCGAATTTGCGATTGGCGGCGAACGTTCATGTGCGAGAGCGAGAAGATGCGATTCCGCGAAAGCCATTTGTACGCGGCGGTGGTCGCTTTTGAAACGGTTGTGCGGCGCCGTTTCGGCGCGTGGCGCGAACTTAACGCTTCGATTTCTTCTTGGTCTTTTTTCGCGTTACCGGTTTGCGCCGCTTGGCACCTCGCCGCTCGGGCGGCGCCCAGATCATGGCTTCGAGCTTCATGCCGTCCGGATCGGTAAAATAAACGGCGTAGTATTCGGGTCCGTAATATTCGCCGGGCGGATCGACGATAGTCATGCTGTGCTTTTCCAGGAATGCGCCGAGCGCGTCGATGTCTTTGCGGCTTGCCATTTCGAAGGCGTAGTGATGAAAGCCGATATCGCCCTTGCGATATTTGTGTTTCCGACCCTCGGCATCGGCGGCGGCAATCCAGAACAGCGTCTTGCCGTTGCTCCATCCCGCCATATCGTCGTATTCGTGCTTGAGCTTGAAGCCGAGAAAGGTCAGGAGCTTATCGTAGAAAGCTTTTGACCGGGCGAAATCGCCGACGCTGAGAACGAGGTGGTCAATACCGACGATGCCAGGCATGCAGTCACCTTTCGAAGCTCGCTTGCTTAACAACGTCCGCGCAACCAAAATGTGCCGCCCGGCGTGAACATCACAATCATGCAGCAAACTTTATTCGACAAAATATGGGACTTTCATCGCGTCGCGCAGCGCGCCGATGGCCGCGATCTCATCTATATCGACCGTCATGTGCTGCACGAATTGCATGCGCACCACGCCTTTGCGCAATTGCAAAAACAAGCCCGGCCCGTGCGCCGCGCCGACCTGACTTTTGCGGTGCAGGATCATACGGTTGCGACCAGACCGGGCCGCGACGACGACACCAATCCATCGGGATCCGCTTTCATCAAGGCGATGCGCGAGGGCTGCCGCAACAATGGCATCCGGCTGTTCGATATCGACCATCCGGAGCAGGGCATCTCCCATGTCGTCGCGCCCGAGCTCGGCATCGTGTTGCCCGGCGCGACACATGCGGTTCCGGACAGTCACGCCAGCACGGTCGGCGGCGTCGGTGCGCTCGCATTCGGCTGCGGCACAACCGAGCTTGCACATATTCTGGCCACGCAGGTCATGGCGCTCAAGCGGCCTAAAAATATGCGAGTGCGGCTCGACGGCCGGCTCGCCGCCGGTGTCAGCGCCAAAGACGTGGCCTTGCGTATCATCGCCGAAATCGGCGTTGCCGGCGCGCGCGGCCATGTCGTCGAATATGCTGGCGTGGCGGTCCGCGCGATGCCGATCGAGCACCGCATGACCTTGTGCAATCTCAATATCGAAATGGGCGGCCGCTCGGGCTTAGTCGCGCCCGATGACGTGACGTTCGAATGGCTGGCCCAGCGGCCCTTCGTGCCACAGGGCGCGCAATGGGACCGCGCGTTGCGGCACTGGCGCCTGCTTGCCAGCGACCAGGCTGCCGGCTTTGATCGTGAGGTCAGGCTCGATTGCACGACGCTCGAGCCGCAAATCACCTGGGGCACCGATCCGAGCCAGGTGGTCGGAATTTCCGACCGCGTGCCGGATCCGGCCGCGCTCGATCCCGGCCGCCGCGCCGCCGCGGCCAGCGCGTTTGGCTATATGGATCTCACGCCGGGGACGCCGCTCCTTGGCGTGCCGATCAACCGGGTCTTTATCGGCTCCTGCACCAATAGCCGCTTGCTGGACTTGCAGGTTGCGGCCGCCGTCGTGCGTGGCCGGCATGTTGCCGAAGGCGTCGTCGCCATGGTCGTGCCAGGTTCGTCGAGCGTCAAACGCGACGCCGAGGCCGCCGGACTCGATCGCGTGTTTCGCGAGGCTGGATTCTTTTGGGGCGAATCCGGGTGCTCGATGTGCGCCGGCGGCAATGGCGATCGGGGAGAGCCCGGCGAGCGCTGCGTCTCGACCACCAATCGTAATTTTGAAAACCGCCAGGGACCAAAAGTGCGGACGCATCTTGCGAGTCCGGCGACCGCGGCCGCGAGCGCCATCGCAGGCCGCATTGCCGATGCGCGCCAATTCGCGCCTGGGGCGGCATGATGCAGCCGTTCATCCGCCACACCGGCATTGCCGCGCCACTGATCAAGGACGACATCAACACCGATCAGATCGCGCCGATCCTGCATTCGCGTGGCCTGAAAGAAGATTATCGCGCCATGTTGTTTCATCGCGCGCGCCGGCGCGAAGACGGTAGCGAAGATCCGGATTTCGCCCTCAACAAGCCGCAGTTTCGCACGGCGGGCATTCTGGTCACTGGCGAAAACTTTGGCGCCGGCTCATCGCGCGAATCCGCGGTCTGGACCATGTTGGCCAACGGCATTCGCGTCATCGTCGCCAAAAGCTTTGCCGATATCTATCGCGAAAACTGTCTGCAGAACGGCTTGCTGCCGGTCGTGCTCGGCGCCGCGCTTGGCGATCAATTCATTGCCCGCGTCGTCGCGGCCGATGGCAAAGCGCCGTTCACCGTCGATCTTGCGACGCAGCGGATCAGCGGTCCCGGCGGCCCGGATATCGCTTTTGAAATTCCACCCGCCGATCGCACGCGGCTTATTGAGGGTCTCGACGATATCGGGCTCACGCTTAAACACGTCGATGAGATCGCAAGCTGGGAAGCGCGCGCGCAAACGGCACAGCCTTGGCTTCAGTCGGCGCGGGACAGCCGGTGAGCGGCGGCAAAAAGGAGTGCGCCAATGAACATACGCAAAAAATTCAGAGCGCTGATGAGCGGCAAGCGGCTGGTGCTGATGCCGGGCGCCTATGACGGATTGTCCGCTCGCATCATGGAAGCGGAAGGCTTCGAAGCGCTGTGCGCCGGCGGCTATGCCGCAATCGGCTCGATGATGGCGCAAGCCGACATGGGCCAGTCGAATATGCGCGACTATGCGGATCATTACGCGCGCATCTGCGGCGCCGTCGAGATTCCGGTTTTTGTCGACGCCGATACCGGTTTTGGCGGCGTCAACAATGTGCGGCAGATGATCCGCGCGTTCGAAGCGGCGGGCGTCGCCGGAATGTTTTTCAGCGATCAGGTGTTTCCCAATCGCTGCGGCTACTTGCCAGGCAAGCAGGTGATCCCGGCCGAGCAGATGCTGGCCAAGATCAAAGCCGCGCTCGATGCCCGCCGTGATCCTGATTTTTTCGTCGCCGCGCGCACCGACGCCGCCGGCGTCGAAGGCCTCGATGCGGCGATCGAGCGTTGCCAGCTTTTCGTCGCCGCCGGCGCCGATCTGGCCAAGCCGCAGGGGGTGGACGCGATCGAGGACATCAAGCGGGTGATCCGCGAAGTCGATTGCCCGCACATGGCGACATTATCGCAAGCGGCGGGGGCAAAACGCAGAAGCCTGCAAGAGCTCGAAACCGCCGGCGTGGTCGCCGCGACCTTCCCTTCGCTCGCGCTATTTGCCGCCGCGCATGCGGTGCGCAATGTGCTGCGCATTCTCAAGCGCGAGAACTCGCTGACGGCCACGTTCGAGCACCTGCTGCCGCTCGACGATTATTACGCGTTGGTCGGATTAAAGGAGCAATTGGCGCGCGAGGAAGCCTACGATCAGGCGGCTGCAGCGCTCGCGTGCAAACGCGCGGCGGAATAGCCAGACCTCGGATAGCGGGTACCCAAAAAGAAAGGGGCCGGCACAAGGCCGGCCCTTCCCCCATACAATGCTGTACAGCATTTACCCCTTGGTGACGACCGGCGGTGGGGCTTTGCCCTTGCCGACGTACTGTGCGCAGCCGGCGATGCTCAGGAGAGCCAACACCGCGGCCGTTGCTAGAGCGATCTTCTTCATGAAAGTACTCCCCCTTGTCATGACGATTTAACCATACAGACGGTCACCCCCCTCCTCCTAGTGCTGAAAAGACACAGTCACAATCTGATTGCACGGGAGTTCGGTTACCCGAATTAAGCCTCGTTAGGACTTCATTAAGAACCGCGCCGCGCGCGCATAATCGATCGAATTGCGGAGCCATCGGCCACGCGCAATCGAGAACTGGCCTGCAAACTGGCGAATTTCGCGCACCCACGTCATACCGTCCGGTCCGACCTGTGGCCTCGCAAGCGTTGCAAATATGCCGCACGCCAAAAAATCCAGAAATCTCGCCGAACATTTGCCACCGGCGGGGAGTCAATAGTGGGTAAATTCGGGGCTGCTAGACCAATTAAGGCAGACCGAGTCGCGGCGGAGACGGCTCTCTTGCCGGTTTCGTCTTTGATTGGTGGGCTTGTTAGGGCATGCGGAGGGGCATATGCGGCGAAAGCTGACGCGCGTTGGCGGCTTGGCGGGTGTGGCAGGCCTGTGGATAGTGGCCGTGGCTATTGGGCTCGGTCTCGGCACGGCAAGTGCGCAAACCAGCACACCGCAGATCGTCCGTCCCGCCGGCAACAAGGCGCCGGTCACCACCAGCGGATCCGGGCAGTACTACTTCGAATTCCGCTCGCGCCAGGCCTGGGACTACGGTCATACCTTTGTGGTCTTCGGCCGTGTCGGCGAGCCGCCTAGCAAGAACAATGTTGCCGGGCTTTCGCCAAAGGGCGACGACCCCTCGATGTGGCTCATGGGGCATTATGTGCCGGTCCCCT
>JBPYFG010000019.1:0-15735 GCA_051986365.1 Xanthobacteraceae bacterium | reverse complement strand
TCTGGTCGCCCTCGCGGCAACCGCCGCGGTGTTGGCTTTGGCCGAAACCGCCGCCGCGCAATATTGGGGCGGCGATCGCTATTACCGCGGCGGATATGGCGGCTATCGCAATTACCGGCAAAGCCCGCAGCGTGATTTCTTTTTTCCGTTCTCGGGCTTCACGCGGCCGGCGCCGGTCGTCGATTCCGCCAAGGCGCCAGCGCCGCGCAAACTGGAAACGCCGCCGACCACCACCGTGGTCGTCGTCGGCGATTCGCTGGCCGACTGGCTCGGCTATGGTTTGGACGAACTCTACACCGAACAACCTGAGATCGGGGTGGAGCGGAAGATTCGCGCAACCTCGGGTCTGGTGCGCTACGATGCCAAGAACGAGACGCTCGATTGGCCGCAGGCCGTCAAAGACGCCCTGGCGAACGAGAAGCCGGACGCGATCGTGGTGATGCTGGGTCTAAACGATCGCGTGTCGCTGCGCGACAAGAACCCACCGGCGCCGAACGCCAAACGCGGCGAACCGGCGCAAAGTGCAAACCAGGCGGCCAATCCGGTCGCGGCACAACCGTCGCAAGACATGCCGGCGCCCGTCGACAGCGAAGCGGCGCCGCAAGCGGCGGCTCAAGGCGACACGCAGCGGCCGGCGCCCGGCGGCTCCTATGAATTTCATACCGACCCATGGGCAACACTCTACGCCAAACGCATCGACGACATGATCACGGCGCTCAAGAGCAAAGGCGTGCCGATCGTGTGGGTCGGATTGCCTGCCATCCGCGGCACCAAATCGACCAGCGATGTGAGTTATCTCGACGAGCTCTATCGCGAGCGCACCGAAAAAGCCGGCATCGTTTACGTCGATATCTGGGACGGCTTCGTCGACGAGCAGGGACGTTACGCCGTGCAGGGCCCGGACTTCGAAGGCCAGATTCGCCGGCTGCGTGCTGCGGATGGTGTGCATTTCACCAAAGCTGGCGCCATTAAACTGGCAAGCTATGTCGACCGCGAACTGCGGCGGGTGATGTCGACCCATGTCGCGCCGGTGGCGCTGCCAGCGCCGGAAGCGGCACCGAAATCGGGCTCGGTCGGAGCGCGGCCCGATGTCGGGCCGGTCTTGCCGCTGTCGACAAACGAGACAGAGAGCGGCGATCTGGTAGGCGCCGGCGGCCGCAGCAATCAAGCGCTCTCGGATCCAACCGCTGCGAAGGTTTTAAACCGCGGCGATCCGCTGGCGGCGCCGGCCGGCCGCGCTGACGATTTTTCCTGGCCGCGGCCCGGCGCGTCCGTGAGTGCGGCGCCCGAAATTGAGCCGCAGCCCGCCGCATTGACGCCCGCGTCGCCGGCAGGGAAGATCGACAAGAAGCCGGCCGACTCCGCCAAGGACGCAAAGAGCAAGCGGGGCAAAGAGTCCGCCAAAGATCCGGGAAAAGATTCAGGCGCAACCAGGTTGCGCCTGCCGGCGAACGCGGACCTAGACGGCGCGCCGATTCCGCCGGCACCGGTGGGCGCACGATGAGACAAGAATAGTTTCGGTTTATGGAAGGCCCGCGGCGGCGGACGCTCACCGCGGCAGGAGGCTCGAACCCATCAGGTATTTGTCCACGGCGTGGGCGGCCTGCCGGCCTTCACGAATTGCCCAAACCACCAATGATTGACCGCGGCGCATGTCCCCCGCGGTAAACACTTTGTCGATCGAAGTCCGATAATCCTCCGTCGAGGCGCTGATGTTGCCGCGCTGATCGAGCGCGAGGTCGAGAGATTTGATCATGCCCTCGTGCACCGGATGCACGAACCCCATCGCCAGCAGCACGAGATCGGCGGCGATTTCGAAGTCGCTTCCCGGCATCAGCTTCATTTTAGCGTCGACGCGCGCGCAATGAAGTTTTTTAACCGCGCCGTTCGCGCCGGTGAATTTCGTCGTCATGACCGCAAAATCGCGCTCGACGCCTTCCTCGTGGCTCGAGGATGTGCGCAGCTTGAGCGGCCAATCCGGCCAGGTCAGCATCTTGTTTTCCTGCAATGGCGGCTGCGGCATGATTTCGAAATTGGTCACCGACAGCGCGCTTTGGCGAAAGGCGGTGCCGATGCAGTCCGATCCGGTATCGCCGCCGCCGATAACAACGACATGTTTGCCGGTCGCCAGGATCGGTTCGCCCGCGATCGGCGCTTCGCCGCTGACACGCCGATTCTGCTGGGGCAGGTAATCCATTGCAAAATGAATGCCTTCGAGCTCGCGTCCCGGTACCGGCAGGTCGCGCGGTTTTTCGGCGCCGCCCGTGAGTACCACCGCATCATGCTGCGCCACCAATTTGTGCGCGTCGACATTGACGCCGACATCTGCGCCATAATGGAACACCACGCCTTCTGCTTCCATTTGCGCTACGCGGCGATCGACGTGGTTCTTCTCCATCTTAAAATCGGGAATGCCATAACGCAGAAGCCCGCCGGCCTTAGCCCAGCGCTCATAGACGTGAACTTCGTGCCCGGCGCGTGCAAGCTGCTGGGCGCAGGCGAGCCCGGCCGGGCCGGAGCCCACGATCGCGACCTTTTTTCCAGTCCGCTCCGACGGCGGTTCCGGCTGTAGGCCCTGGGCGATGGCGCGATCGGCGATCGCGCATTCGATTGATTTGATGGTGACCGGATTCTCGTCGATGTTGAGCGTGCACGACGCCTCACACGGCGCCGGACAGATGCGGCCGGTCACTTCCGGGAAATTGTTGGTCGAGTGCAGGTTGCGCGCGGCTTCTTCCCAATTGCCGGTGTAGATCAAGTCGTTCCAATCGGGGATCTGATTGTTGACTGGGCAGCCCGGCGTACCGGGCGCGAGCGAGCCGGTGCCCTGGCAATAGGGTACGCCGCAATTCATGCAACGCGCCGCCTGAGTCACGAGCTCTTTCTCGGGCAGCGGCAAAACGAATTCGTTCCAGTGCCGAATGCGTTCGGCGACCGGTTGGTAGTCGCGATCCTCACGAGGATATTCGAGAAAGCCGGTGATTTTGCCCAAAGGCGCTCTCTATTGTTGGCTGCTTATCGGCGTTCTTTGTGCGAGGTCACTCCGCCGCAATGGCTGCGTCCTTGAGCTCGTTGAGCGCGCGGCGATATTCGACCGGCATGATCTTGCGGAACTTCGGATACCAGCCCGTCCAATCGTTCAATATCTTGGCCGCAACCGCCGACCCGGTAAAGCGGGCGTGACGCGTGATCAGATGGTGCAGCCGGTGGCCGTCGAAGCTGCTCAGGTCCGACATAATGTCGACCAGGCCGTGCGCCTCGAGATCCCGCGCGTGGTGGAAGACCTTGGCGTTGATATCCTCTTCCTCCGGCATCGGCTCGAGATCGACCATGGCCAGATTGCAGCGTGAAGAAAAACTGCCGTTCTCGTCCAGCACATAGGCGATGCCGCCCGACATGCCGGCGGCAAAATTACGGCCGGTCGGACCCAGCACCACGACGACGCCGCCGGTCATGTATTCGCAGCAATGGTCGCCGGCGCCTTCGATGACGGCGATCGCTCCGGAATTGCGGACCGCGAACCGCTCGCCGGCCACGCCGCGGAAGTAGCATTCGCCGGAAATGGCGCCGTACAGAACGGTATTGCCGACAATGATTGACTGCTCCGGCACGATTCCCGCATTAGCCAGTGGCCGCACAACGATCCGGCCGCCGGAAAGCCCTTTGCCGAGATAGTCGTTGGCGTCGCCCTCAAGTTCGAAAGTCACGCCGCGGGCCAGAAAGGCGCCGAAGCTCTGACCGGCGGTGCCGGTAAAGCGCGCCACAATCGTATCCGGCGGCAGGCCTTCGTGTCCGTAGCGTTTGGCGACTTCGCCGGAGAGCATGGCGCCAGCGGTGCGATCGGTATTCTTGATCGGAAAGGCCACGCGCACCGGCTCGCGGCGCTCGAGCGCAGCCTGCGATTGCGCGATCAGCTTGCGATCGAGCACCTGGCGGATCTTATGGTCTTGGCGCTCGCAATTGAAAATGGCGACGCTTGCCGGCACGTCGGGCTTCATGAACAGTTTCGAGAAATCGAGCCCGGTCGCCTTGGCGTGGGCGATCAGCTGGCGGCGATCGAGCATTTGCATCTGCCCGATCATCTCGTTGAAGGTGCGGTAGCCAAGCTCGGCCATCAATTCGCGCACTTCTTCGGCGACGAAAAAGAAATAGTTGATGATGTGCTCCGGCTGGCCGCGGAAGCGTTTGCGCAACACCGGATCCTGGGTGGCGACGCCGACCGGACAAGTGTTGAGGTGGCATTTGCGCATCATTACGCAGCCGGCGGCGATCAGCGGCGCAGTGGCAAAGCCGAATTCGTCAGCGCCAAGGAGCGCGCCGACCACCACGTCGCGGCCGGTGCGGATGCCGCCATCGACCTGGACGGCAATGCGGCCGCGCAGGCGATTGGCGACCAGCGTCTGATGGGTCTCGGCAAGTCCGATCTCCCATGGCGAGCCGGCATGTTTGATCGAGGTCAGCGGCGAGGCGCCAGTGCCGCCCTCGAAGCCGGCGATGGTGACATGATCGGAACGCGCCTTGGAGACGCCGGCGGCGACGGTGCCGACGCCGACTTCGGATACGAGCTTGACTGAAACGTCGCCCTGCGGGTTGACGTTCTTCAAGTCGAAAATCAGCTGGGCCAGATCTTCGATCGAATAAATATCGTGATGCGGCGGCGGCGAGATCAGGCCGACGCCAGGCGTCGAATGGCGCACCTTGGCGATGATCTTATCGACCTTGTGCCCGGGCAACTGCCCGCCTTCGCCCGGCTTGGCGCCTTGGGCGATCTTGATCTGCATCACATCGGAATTGACCAGATATTCGGCGGTCACCCCGAAGCGTCCGGACGCGACCTGCTTGATCGCCGAGCGCATCGAGTCGCCGTTCGGCAGCGGCCTGAAGCGGTCAGCCTCTTCGCCACCCTCGCCGGTATTGGACTTGCCGCCGATCCGGTTCATGGCGATGGCGAGTGTGGTGTGCGCTTCGCGCGAGATCGATCCGAACGACATGGCGCCGGTCGAAAAGCGCCGGACAATGTTCTTTGCCGGTTCGACCTCCTCGAGTGAAATCGGCCGGCGGCCGTCCTCCTCGGCCGTTTTGATACGGAATAGGCCGCGGATCGTGTAAAGGTGCTGCGACTGTTCGTTGATCTGCCGCGCGAACTGCCGATATCTTTCATAGGAATTGCCGCGCACCGCGTGCTGCAGCGCCGATACCGTGGCGGCATTCCAGACGTGTTCTTCGCCGCGCACCCGGAACGCGTATTCGCCGCCGACGTCGAGCATTGATCGGTAGATCGGCGAATCGCTGAATGCATCGCGATGCCGCCGCTCCGCTTCCTCGGCAATCTCGGCGAGGCCAACGCCTTCGATGCGGGTGGCGGTGCCAGTGAAATATTTGGTGACAAAGTCGGACTTCAGTCCGACCGCGTCGAAAATCTGAGCGCCGCAATAGGATTGATAAGTCGAGATGCCCATCTTGGACATCACTTTCAGCAAGCCCTTATCGATCGATTTGATGTAGCGCTTGATGATTTCCTTATCGTCGATCTTTTGCGGCAATTCGCTCTTCATCTCGACGAGCGTCTCGAATGCCAGATACGGATTGATCGCTTCGGCGCCGTAACCGGCAAGACAGCAGAAATGATGCACCTCGCGCGGTTCGGCGGATTCGACGACGAGGCCGACCGAGGTGCGCAAGCCCTCGCGGATCAGATGGTGATGCACCGCTGCGCAAGCCAACAGCGAGGGAATCGGGATGCGATCGGCGCCGGCGCGACGATCCGAAAGGATGATGATATTGACGCCGTCGCGGACCGCGGCTTCGGCCCCGTCGCATAGTTCATCGATTGCGATTTCCATCCCGCCGGCGGCGGTTTCGGCGGGCCAGGTGGCATCGAGCGTCAGCGACCGGAAATGATCGCCGAGATCGGAAATCGAGCGGATCTTCTCGAGATTGGCGTTGGTGAGAATCGGTTGGTGCACTTCGAGGCGCTTCTTCCGTGACGAGCCTTCGAGATCGAACAGATTCGGCCGCGGACCGATGATCGAGACGAGACTCATCACCAGCTCTTCGCGAATCGGATCAATCGGCGGGTTGGTCACCTGCGCGAAGTTCTGCTTGAAATAAGTGAAAAGCGGCTTCGGACGGTCCGAGAGCGCCGAAATTGGCGTGTCGTTGCCCATGGAGCCGACCGGCTCTTCACCGGTCGTCGCCATCGGTGTCATCAAAAGCTTGAGGTCTTCCTGTGTGTAGCCAAACAGCTGTTGCCGATCGAGCAGCGACAAGTTGGAGATCGGCGCCGCTTCGGGTGCGGGCGGCAGATGCTCCAGCACGATTTGCGTGCGCTCCAGCCATTCCTGGTAGGGATGGCTCCGCGCCAGCTGCGCCTTGAGCTCCTCATCCGGAATGAGGCGGCCCTCATCGAGATCGACCAGCAGCATCTTGCCTGGCTGAAGCCGCCATTTCACGACGATGTCCTGCTCGGGAACCGGCAGCACGCCCATTTCGGATGCCATAATGATGCGATCATCGCGCGTGACCAGATAACGCGCGGGCCGCAAGCCGTTGCGGTCGAGCGTAGCTCCAATCTGCCGTCCATTGGTGAAGGCGATGGCCGCCGGGCCGTCCCAGGGCTCCATCAGCGCCGCGTTGTATTCATAGAAGGCGCGGCGTTCTTCGCTCATGAGCGGATTGCCCGCCCACGCCTCCGGAATCATCATCATCATCGCGTGCGCGAGCGAATAGCCACCCATCACCAGAAATTCGAGCGCGTTATCGAAACACGCGGTGTCGGATTGGCCTTCGTAGGAGATCGGCCACAATTTATTGATGTCGGTGCCGAATTTCGGTGACGACACCGAGGCCTGCCGTGCCGCCATCCAGTTGTTATTGCCGCGTAGCGTATTGATCTCGCCGTTATGCGCGATCATCCGGTAGGGATGCGCCAGCGACCAGGTCGGGAACGTATTGGTCGAGAATCGCTGATGGACCAGCGCCAGGGCGCTCTCGAAGTCCGGATCGTGCAGATCGGGATAATAGGTGCCGAGCTGATCAGCGAGAAACATGCCTTTGTAGATCAGTGTGCGGCATGAGATCGAGACCGGATAATAATTCGACGTGCTGCGAGCCCGCCGGCCGTAGAGCGTGCTCGAGATCGTCTTGCGTAGAATGTAAAGCCGCCGCTCGAACTCCTCTTCCGAGTTGACCTTCGGATTGCGCGCGATGAACACCTGCATATGCACCGGCTCGGTCGGCTTGACCGATTCGCCCAGCGTGGCGTTGTTGGTCGGCACATCGCGCCAGCCAAGAACGGCCATGCCGTCCTGCGCCGTCACCGTGGCGTAAGTGTCCATGATCTCGCGGCGCCAATCGGCGTCGTGCGGCAGAAACAATGCGCCGACCGCATAGTGTCCGGGCGCTGGCAGCTTGATGCCGAGCGCGGCGGCCTTCTTGACGAGAAATTTATGCGGGGTTTGCACCAAAATTCCGGCGCCATCGCCAGCGCGAGAATCGGCGCCGACCGCGCCACGGTGCTCGAGATTGAGCAGAATTGTCAGCGCATCTTCGATGATCTTGTGCGACTTACGTCCCTTGATGTCGGCAATAAATCCAACGCCGCAGGAATCCTTTTCCAGCGTCGGATCAAACAAGCCGAAACCAGACGCGGTCATCGTCCACGCGCTCCTCGCGGGACCCCGAAATGCGCAGTATCGAGGGTCCGGCGCACGACAGCCCGCGCAGGATGGCCCATCCTGCGCCAGGGCGATTAACTCATCTAGGAGGCAACCCTCGATCCGCTCAACGGCCGCTGGTTGCTAAGCTCTCGCCACCGTCCAGCGCGCCCTCGCCACCCGGCAGCCGACCCCCGCGTCTCGTCGGATTGCAACCGACCGCGCACTTTGGGATCATAATTGGGACAGCAATGCTGTCCTATGCGAAACATGGCAAATTCCCGGCGCTAACACAAGCCGCACAGGCCAAGAGCCGGCGGAAAAAGCGCCCTTTCCCGCCCAACGACATCGCGGTCGCCCCTGTTCCCCGCTTGCAGTGGATCATGGGATGAAACGGACTGCAAATGCGCCGCGTCCGCTCCTCCTGGGGCGGAGGATAAACTGGAGCGAAGGAACGGCGGGCGCGATCTTGCGCCGGCCAAAGAAGCGGCGCAGAACGGTTTGCGTAGCCGTCACGTCTCACCTGCGCGCAAGTGCAGTGCCGCTAGGTCCTCCCCAAATGAACTTTGCCAGCGACAATACGGCGCCGGTCGCACCTGCCATTCTCGATGCCTTGGCCGAAGCGAGCCGCGGCTACGCGCGCGGCTATGGCAATGATGATTGGACCCAGGCGGCCGAGCGCAGCTTCTGCGAAATCTTCGAACGTGACGTAGCGGTTTTCCTGGTGCCGACCGGCACGGCGGCAAACGCTTTGGCGCTGGCGCAAGTCTCACCGCCCTGGGGCGCTATTTTTTGCCATGCCGAGTCGCACATTCACACCGACGAATGCGGGGCGCCCGAATTTTTCGGAAATGGCCTCAAGCTCGTCGGCTTGGCCGGCGCGGCCGGCAAGATCACCACCGATGGTCTTAAAGCCGCGCTCGCCGGCTATGGCGGGCACAGTCCGCATCAGGTTATTCCATCAGCGCTGTCGATCACGCAGGCGACTGAGGCCGGCACCATTTACCGGACTGACGAGATCGCGACGCTCGCGCAAATCGCGCGGCAGCAGTCGCTCGCGGTGCACATGGATGGCGCCCGCTTTGCCAATGCGCTGGTCCGGCTCAATGCCACGCCCGCCGAAATGACCTGGCGCAGCGGGATCGACGTGTTGTCGCTCGGCGCGACCAAAGGCGGGGCGCTGGCAGCGGAGGCTGTGATCTTCTTCGATCCCGCCGCGGCAGCCTCTTTCGGCGAGCGCCGCAAGCGCGGCGGTCATCTTTTGTCAAAGCACCGTTTCATCGCCGCACAGTTCCTGGCCTATCTTACCGATGATCGCTGGCTTGACCTCGCCCGCCACGGCAATGTCATGGCAGACAAATTGGCGGCGGCGCTGACCGCAATCGGCCTGCGGCCGGTCTGGCCCGTCGAGGCCAATCTCGTCTTTGTGGTTGTGCCGCGTGCGCTGGACGCCAAGCTCAGGGCGGCCGGCGCGAGCTATTACGTCCGCAATAGCGAGAATTTGGACACTGGCGCGGACAATGTCCTCATACGGCTCGTGACCTCGTTTGCAACCGCTGAAGAAGACATCGACCGCTTCGTGAATCTCTGCGCCAAATTTGAGGCGCGCACACTTGACGTTCGCCCGAATTGACTGCGCTTACATTGAGTGCGCCCAATTGAGTGCGCCCAATTGAGTGCGCCCATGGGTCGCCTGAGTGCGCCCAAGGGTCGCCCCAATTTGAGGCTCATCTCGGCAGCGGCGGCAGACAATAGGGACGGGGAGGGGGTGGCCGTGCTGAGACGATCCGGTGTCGCGTTCGCATTTTGCGTGCTGTCCGCTGTGTCAAGCTTTGCCCAGAGCCCTTCGCCCTCGCCGCCGACGCCGCTGCGCGGATTTGTGCCGCCCTATGAGATCCTGCGCACGCTTAGAGCGGCCGGTTTCGAACCGCTGGCGCCGCCTTTGCGCGAGGGCACGACTTATGTCGTGCGTGCGCTCGATTTTCGCGGCGTCCCCATGCGGGTCGTCGTGGATGCCCATTCCGGGGCCATCCGCGACGCCAATCGCATCGTTGCCGGTCCGGGACTTTACGGCCCTTATATGCCGGGGCCCTACCGGCCAGCGTATTACGGCCGGCTCGCAGCACCACCCTATCCGGCAGCTGACGATATCGAACCCGGCTATGGCCGGCCGCCCTATCTCGGCGCGTCCGAAACATCATCCGGCGATCGGCATCCCTCCGGGGCTAGCCTTGTGCCATTGCCGCGCGCGCGGCCCGCCAGTCTCGCGGCGACCATTGCCAATGAAAAGAAGTCGGTGGCCAGACCCGATGTCGCGACCACCGCGCCGGCGGTGCCGCGATCCGCGACTTCGAGCAGGTCCACCAAGGATGCAGCCGTTCCTGCAATTAACGACTGAGCCACAAAAAAGCGCCCCGGATATCCGGGGCGCCTTTTCATGCTTGGCTAATGACCGTTACGCGGCCTTCTGGTTCTCGATGACGGTCGGGCCGCTGGCCTCGCCGTTGATCGGGATTGAGCGCGGCTTCTTTGCCTCAGGGATCTCACGCACCAAGTCGACGTGCAAGAGACCATTTTCGAGGCTCGCGCCCTTCACCAGGACAAAATCAGCGAGCTGGAACACGCGTTCAAAGGTGCGCGCTGCAATGCCCTGATAGAGCACTTCGCCGCGTTTGTCCTCCTCCTTGGCGTTCTTCTCGCCGCGGATCGTCAGCGTGTTCTCCTTCGCCACGACCGAAAGCTCCGGCTCACGAAAGCCGGCGACGGCTACCGAAACGCGATATGAATTCTCGCCGGTCCGCTCGATATTGTAGGGCGGATAACCGGGAGCCCCGCCCTCGAGGCCCTGATCGAGCAACGAGAACAGACGGTCGAAGCCAACGGTCGAACGATAAAGGGGTGATAAGTCGAAAGTTCGCATGGCATATCCTCCTTCTGAAGCGACATGCGGGTAGCCCGCCCAATTGGGGCCGAGCCGGTTTGCGCAGCCCTGGATGGCCTGCGCAGCGCTCATATGGGGGCACTTTTCGAGTCCCGCAAGAGAAACTAAATAGTTGTACTTGCAGGGGAATATTACGATTTCGTGAGTCGGCCTTGCGGCTTTTCCCTGAAGTTCCACGAGCGGTTCCTTGCTATTCTTGGCGTCGCTTAATTGAACGGTCCAAGTTGAGCCGGCCTTGGCTGCTGTTATAAGCGAACCCTACGGCTTCGCCCGACACGGTTTCATGAAACTTGCCTCGATTCCCGCGAACCCGGTTCCCGACAACTTTGTCACCGGCGCGCTCACGACGCCTGATGGCGTGACCCTTCGCTTTGCCCGCTGGCTGCCGCCGGCCGGGCGCCGCGGCACCGTCTGCATTTTCCAGGGCCGCTCGGAATGGATCGAGAAATATTTCGAGACCGTGCGCGATCTGCGCGCACGCGGTTTTGCGGTCGCCGCGCTGGACTGGCGCGGGCAGGGACTCTCCGACCGTGCACTGTCTGATCGCCGCAAAGGCTATGTCCGCGATTTTGCCGACTACGATCTCGATCTTGAAACCTTCATGCGCGATATCGTCTTGCCCGATTGTCCGCCGCCGCTCTTTGCAATCGGGCATTCCACCGGCGCCAATGTTCTTATCCGCGCCGCCCATCGTGGCCGGCACTGGTTCGATCGCATGGTGCTGATCGCGCCGCTGATTGCGCTCGGCGGCGTCGATTATTCAATGGGGGCCGGGTGGGCCATCGTTCGCGCGCTGCGCTTTGCTGGATTGGGCGGGATGTATGTGCCGAGAACCGATACCAGCATTGCCGAATCGCGCCCTTTCCTCGGCAATATTCTTACCTCCGACCCGGTGCGCTATGCGCGCAATGCCGCAATCCTCGAAGCGGAGCCCGCGCTGGCGGTTGGAGCGCCCACCGTCGCCTGGTGCGACGCGGCATTCCGCTCGATGCGCGCGTTGCGCGAACCGAGCTATCCAGCGCGCATTCGCCAGCCGATGTTGATTGTTGCCGGTGGCAACGACCAGATTGTTTCAAACGTTGCAATCGAAGACTTCGCCGGCATATTGCGCGCCGGTTCACATCTCGTCATTGTCGGTGCGCAGCACGAGCTTCTCATGGAGCAAGATCGCTTCCGCTCGCAGTTTTGGGCGGCGTTCGATGCGTTCGTCCCGGGCACGCCGCTTTATTGAGATTTCAAACCGCGCTGCAGCTCAGCTTTTCAGGAGTTCGAGCGCCTGCGCATGGACGCGCTTGTCTCCGGCCGCCACGATGCGACCGCCCTCATGCGGGCGGCCGTTCTCCCAGGTGGTGACGATCCCGCCGGCGCCTTCGATGATGGGAATGAGCGGCAGCACGTCGTGCGGCTTGAGCTCGGTCTCGATCACGAGATCGACATGGCCGGCCGCGAGCACGCAGTAGGCGTAGCAATCGCCGCCATAGCGCGACAACCGCACCGTGCGCTCGACCTGTTGAAAGCACTGCCGGTCGCTCGGCGTCATTAACAATGGACTGGTGGTGCACAGCACGGCGTCTTCGACAGAGGCGCAAGCGCGCACCGTCAAGGTTCGATCACCGGCCGGACCGCGATAACGGGCGCCGCGGCCGTCGCCGGAGAAGTGCTCGCGGGTGAACGGCTGGTGCATCATGCCGTAAATCGGCTCGCCGCGGCGGGTCAGCGCGATGAGCGTTCCCCAGGCTGGCATGCCGCAGATGAACGACTTGGTTCCATCAATCGGATCGAGCACCCAGACGTATTCGGCGTCGCGCCGCTCGATCCCGAATTCCTCGCCAACAATGCCGTGCTCGGGAAACGTCCGCTTAATCAGGGCGCGCATGGCCGCTTCGGCGGCGCGGTCGGCGGCGGTTACCGGATCGAAGCCACCCGAGCGGCTCTTATTTTCGATGCCAAGCGCGCTGCGAAAGAACGGCCTGATGGTCTCGCCGGAAATGGTGGCGAGTTCATCGACGAACGCACTGAAGTCGATCGCCGTCATCACAATCCGAGCCTATACGCCATTGTGCGCTGCCGCTTCGCGAGGTGCGGAAAGGCCACACGGTATTCGGAATCCGTTTGGCGGCCTTGCACGAAGCGGGATTGGCGAAGTTTTAAGCAAACAGGGTCGTCCAGATATATTATTGATATTCCGAATGTTTTAGCACGTTGCTCGACTAATATGCATGGCCACCGTGAAATTATATGGGGAAAATGGCCTATGCTTATCCGATCAGCCTTGAATTTTGTGCGGCGCAGTGTATGTTGCTGCAGTGCGGTAGCGCGAGAGTCTCTCCCGCTACCGTCGCCCTCCTTGGGCGTTTCCTCCCTAGACTTGGGCCGCTCCCGCAAGGTGAGCGGCCCTTTTTCTTAAACACCATTGCGGGCTATTCAGCGGCGGCGCGATAAGGCCGCAACTCTTCGATTGGGATCTCGGCGAGCCGGTCGGCCAATATTTCGAACTCCTGTGCCAGCGTGGCAAAGGAAGTTGACGGTTCGTATCGGCGCTCGTCCATGTAGAGTGCGCGGTTGATCTCAAGTTGAACGGCATGCAATCCGGCCGTTGGGTTCCCGTAATGCTCGGTAATGAAGCCGCCAGCATACGGCTTGTTGCGGCTCACGGTGTAACCGAAGCCGCGCATGCACTGCTCGATTGTTTCCGGCACGATGCCGACACAGCTGGTGCCGTAGCGATCACCAAGCACGAGATCGGCGCGCGGACGCTCATCGCGGCCCCCGGTGCTTGACGGCATCGAGTGGCAATCGATCAGGATGGCAGCGCCAAAGTCGCGTTGCAGCTGCATGAACAGCCGGCGCAGCGCGCGATGATACGGTTTGTAAAGGCCATCAATGCGGCGCATCGCTTCTGCCACGGCAATACGCTGATCGTAGATTTCCTGGGCGTCGCCGACCACGCGCGCCACCGTGCCGAGCCCGCCCGCCACGCGCATCGATCGCGTATTAGCGAATGACGGCAGCCTGCCGTCGAACATCCGCGGGTCAAGCTCGTAGGGCTCGCGATTGACGTCGACATAGCAGCGCGGAAAGTGCGCCCGCACCACCGGATGGCCGCGGGCCAGCACGCCTTCAATCAGTTCGCCAACGAAGGAGTCCTCCGAGCGGCGCAGCGTTGCCAAATCGAGCCGGGAGGTCAGCAGGAATTCACGTGGGTAAACCCGCCCGCTGTGTGGTGAATTGAACAGCAATGGACCGCGGCACTCAGCCGGCTCGAGGGCTTCGAACGGGGGGTCGAATTCGTCCTGTGGTTCCGGCATGACGCGGGTGGGGCTTTCCTCGATTCGGAGCGTTGGGCCTTGGATATTTTCCATACGGGCCGGAGCTTGCCAAGGCCATTTGCTGTCACGCCCAAGGCGGACTGCGGCGCGTTTTCACCCGATGTTTACCTGGCGTCCCGCTTATGGGATGCAGGGGGCCGGCGAAAGCCGGGTTCGCTGGTCATGTCCAAAATCCTGCTTGCCGAAGACGACATCGATATGCGGCGTTTCCTGGTGAAAGCGCTGCAGAATGCCGGATTCGAGGTAATTTCCTACGATAACGGCCTGTCCGCCTATCAGCGATTGCGCGAGGAGCCGTTCGAACTCCTGCTCACCGATATCGTGATGCCGGAAATGGACGGGATCGAGCTGGCTCGCCGGGCCGCTGAACTCGATCCAGATATCAAGATCATGTTCATCACCGGCTTTGCCGCCGTGGCGCTCAATTCGGATTCAAGCGCCCCCAAGCACGCCAAGGTCCTGTCCAAGCCGATCCATCTGCGCGAATTGGTCAGCGAGGTGCAGAAACTGCTCGCCGCTTGAGCGGACTAGGTGCGCTGCTGCCCGATGCCGGTCGAGATTTCTGTGGCAAAGACTATGAGATTTGCAGGGCCAATCACCGACCGGCATTCAGCACGTCGGCGATCCAGTCGAACATGTAGTGTACGCCGATCGTAACGTTGTCGACCTGGCAGTGATGAAAGCCGCCCTCGTCGCGACTGAAGACTTTGAGCGCCTTCTGCTTGGAGCCCGCCGCTTCAAAAAGCTTCTCGGCCAGTTCAAGCGGTATCTGCTCATCGCCGGCGCCGTGCAGCAGTAAAAACGGGCAAGCCATCTTTTGCACGATGCCGTCGAGCCGGAAACCTTCGAGTTTTTTCAGCGCGGCGGCGCGATCGGAGACGCCCAGCACCCATTGCAGATGTTCGGGCGGCACCGAAAGCGATAAGACCTTGCCGGAATCGAGCTCTTCCAAGCGGCGCGCCCAAATCTCGTGGTAATCCCATTGCGCGCCCCAGGCGACGCAACAAGCAAAACGCGGCTCCAGCGCCGCGGCGCGCGGCGCGTAATAACCGCCGAGCGAGAGCGCCATGACGCCAATCCGTGTTGGATCGAATTCCTCGCGCGCGGCGAGATATTCGTAAGCCGGGGTTGCGTAATCCTCGGTTTCAGCAATCAGTGGCAGATTGCGAAAGCGGACGCTCTCGCCGTTACCAGGTCCGTCGACAATGAGGCAGCCAACGCCGCGCGCGGCGAGATCCGGGATGCCATAGCCGTATTGCAGCTCCTTGGTGACGTCGAACCCGTCAAAAAATATCATCGCCGGCGCCGGGCGCAGGCCCGTCGCTTCTCGGTCGGGGTGCACCAGCAGCGCCGGCAGGCTGGTATTCTCATAGGGCACCTCGACCGGCTCAATGCGGGGCCGGCGGATCATCGCGGCGGCGTCCTTGAAGAGCGTTACGGAGCGCGCGTAGACGTCCATGCTACGCTGCGAGCGCGGTTGAATGAATCGCTCCCCCGTCTGGTAATAGCGCGTTGCCCGCATGAAGCAGGATGCGGCGGTCAGCTTGTGGCCGGCGCGGAGCGCGTCACGGCCGCGTGCCTCGATCTTCTCGCCCATCCGCGCCCATTCCTCGAACCACGCAGCGTCGTCGCCGACCCTGTCGGCGAGCGCGCGGCCGACACGATTGACCTCGTCGATTTCAATCCCGGTCCATGGTGCCGCGGACAGGCAGATCAATAGGCCCATCGACCAGCGGTAATTGCTCGGAAAATAGAGGAATGCGGGATCGTCCCTTTTGTCGTCCGGCATGCTGGCTCCGTGACTATAATT
>JBPYFG010000018.1:0-2768 GCA_051986365.1 Xanthobacteraceae bacterium | reverse complement strand
GTCGCGAGAAGCGATGGCAGCGCAGCTAATGCTGGCAATAATCGGGCGCGACCAACTGATAATCGCCCGACTGAAAGCGAACATAACAGGTGTCGTGCCACCAATAATAACGGTACACCGCGCTTGGATTATCACTTTGGAACGTGCGAATGGTGGCCTTGAGTTCACCCTCCGCCGCAATCGCTGCAGCGGTTGCTGCGTCGATCGTCGCGCCTGCGGGCGCGCCGGCGCCTGATTGTCGATTCGCGGGTTGTTGGGCCATCGAGGGTAGTTGGTCTGCAAAAATCGACACCCCCACGCCGAAAACCATCGCGCGCGTGACATTCCTCGCGGCTGCTCGATTGGGCATCAGCATTTTTAGATGCCCCTAAAACCTGTGGAAATAGTAGGCGCTTTCGGAACGGATTGAAAGCCAGACTTACGGCGCGGCAGTTTTATCTTGTTTGATCGCAGACGTCCGCTTGCCGGACGAGGCTTTCAGTGAAATTCATTTTTAGAGAGCAGGCGTGATCGCCGCGCTAACGGCGTTGTATACGTTCTGCAGCCCATTGCCGACGAGAATCATCCCAGCGATGCATACTACCGAAATCAGAGCGGCTATCAGGCTATACTCGATGGCTGTTGTACCGGACTGGTTCTTGAAAAAATGCGCGCCAAGGTCATTTTTAATCGCGCCAGCTCCTGTGCCAAGCTGAGATGAGAAACCAAGGCCGCGCGGTGGCAGGGGCTTCCTAGTCACACCGGCCGTTGGCGTCTCTGCTGCTTGATGTAACGCCGCCATACTAAAGGCTGAACCAGAAACGACCTAGCCATTCTTTGCCATTCTCGCATATGCGCAACGATGCCGTTGAGGCAATGGTTAAATTACCGTCCTCGAAACGCAGAAAAGCCAAGACTATAACGTGGTCCAAACAAAAAACCTTACGGCTAGCTGCCAATCAACGGCAACCAGTCGTAAGGCGTAGTTGCGATGGTGTTCCCTCTTCTCTCGCCTAGAGAGCGCCGGCGAGGGCGTTGCCGATGTTCTGGTAGACTGCCAGCAGCTGCTGACCAGCGAAGGTCATCGCAGCGATGCACACGACTGAAATGAGCGCGGCGATCAAGCCATATTCGATGGCGGTCACGCCGAATTGGTCGCTGACGAAGCGAGTAAGCAGACTTTTCATCGAAGATTTCTCCGCGCTGAGAATAGAAACTAACTTTGCCTGTCTATACGATCAGAAACTGCAATCGATTTAAGTCGCTCGCTAAAATCTTTGCTGCAATTTAGAAAAATCGCAACTGCCGTTCGCAACGCCGCCAAGCGCCGCCAAGCGGCGGATCGCGGCCCAGTCGCTCCGCGCCAATACCCGATGTCTGCGCTAGCGGGCGGCGATACTGGCAAGCCCATTGACCATGCGAAACAAGTCGATCAGTGCGCGCACTACGCCCTTCTGGAATTCATTGGCGACAAAGGTTTCGTTATTTTCAAGCCGCAGGAGTTCTTTTTCTAGAATGTCTTTCAATTCCTCTGACTCTCTGAAAATAGCTTGCGCCGCAGTCGCGTCTCGCTCGTCGATGCTCGGCATGTCGATCCTCGTCTATTGTGCCAAGACAGCTTCAATCCTGGTGACGGCACGGAAGTATATCATGATGAAGCAGTGCGGATCGCGGCGATTTCGCCATGCTGCCCGAACGCGCCCTCGTGCCGTCGGCTACGGCGTCTGGATATCGGTCTGCATGCTGATTGCCATCAGCCATTGACCGTTGCGCCGTACCCAGACGCGGGCGGCGCGATAGGGCAGACGGGATTTGTCCGGCACCATTTGCGTTGCGATCATCGCCGCCGCATCGCCGTAAACCGAGAGCCGCACGGCCTGGATCTCGCCAACCGTTACCGGAGTTTCGGCTTGTTTCTGCCCCTCGATAGCGGCGATGCGCGTCGCTTTGTCGGTTGGAGCGTAGCCGGAGCGATAGAGCATGAATTCATCCGCCACGTGCTTCGACCATTCCTGGGCATCGTGGGCGATGCTGGCCTTCTCAATCGCCAGAAATGAATTGAGAACGTCCTGCTCGGCGGGCGAACGCACGCGGTAAGGCATGGTCTGGCACGGATTGGTGCACTCGATCGGTTTGCCGTCAGCCCGCGAAGACACCGGTGCGGCGAGAGCCGCGCCATCCGCGACCGCGACATTGTGTCGGGCCAGCGCACGCCAAGCGCCCTTCTGCTTCACCCAAATATCGAGGAAAAAAGCCGGCTTGCCGTCCGCCGCCTTGCGTTCGCCGGTGACGGTGGCAAGTAGCCCGTACATTGTGAGCTTGGGATCGCCGGCCGTCGGCGCCGACAGGTTTTTCAGGCCGGCAAGAAATTCGTGGCGCGAATAGGCCCTGCCGGACTCGTCGGTGTAATTGAATTGCAGCGACAGAAGCTTTCGCGCGCTTGTCCGATCGCCGGTGCGCAGCGCGTCGGCAAGCGCCCGATCGGCCGCCGCCACGGATTCTTCAGCCGACTGCGCGCGGGTTCGGACGATGTGCGCCGTGACGAGGCAAGCGGCCAAGAGCGCCAGAGCAAGACGCCGCACCGCTCGCCGGCCGGCCAACTCCTTGGCCCAACGCATCTCCCTCACCCCACCAATCGGCGTTTCGCGCCGGCCGTCGTCCCTTCACCTGGCACAATGGCACTTTCCGGCGCTGCCGCTCAAGCCGCGGCTTGCGGTCGCGACGCCCAGTCGCAGGCGTGGTGTCAGTGATGATAGTGATGATGGTAGTACCCGTGGTAATGCCCGTGA
>JBPYFG010000017.1:0-2016 GCA_051986365.1 Xanthobacteraceae bacterium | reverse complement strand
TCGCCGCCCCGAACGGCGCCTTGATGGCGCCGACCCCCCTCACGCTTGCGGAGACTGCGAGCGTGTTTGGCGAAATGCTCACCTTCCGCAAATTGCTGGCGGCGACGCGCAATAAAAAAGAGCGCAGGGCGATGCTCGCCGCCAAGGTCGAAGACATGATCAATACGGTGGTGCGCCAGATCTCGTTTTACACCTTCGAGCGCGCCGTCCACGCCGAACGCAAGAACGGTGAATTGACCGCGGCGCGGATCGGCGAGCTGTGGATGGACGTGCAACACGAAAGTCTCGGCCCCGCGATCGAATTCAAGCCCGGTTACGAGACGTTCTGGTGCTACATCCCGCATTTCATTCACTCGCCGTTTTACGTTTACGCCTATGCCTTCGGCGATTGCCTGGTGAACTCGCTCTATGCGGTCTATGAGCATGCGGCGCAGGGTTTTGCCGAACGTTATCTGGCTATGCTCGCGGCCGGCGGCACCAAACATCATTCCGCACTCTTGGCGCCATTTGGGCTTGATGCCCGGGATCCGACGTTCTGGCAGCGCGGGCTCGGCGTCATCGAGCGGCTGATCGACGAGCTCGAACGCCTGGATACGTAAGCCCAATCAAGCTATGGCTTGGGTAAGCTGATCGGCGCCAGTCTCATTAAAAAGCGATCTATGGCGAAGCGCGAACAATCCGACCGTGAAAAGAATCGCTTCTCCGCCCGGGCGGCGCGCTATGCGCGCGTGTCCGCCAATGTCGGTGGCGTAGCGGCACGTTATGCCGGCCGGCGGCTCCTTGGCGGCGAGCCCGATCGCGGCAGCGAGGCGAGCGCATTGTCGCTGGCACTCGGCCGGCTCAAAGGGCCACTGATGAAGGTCGCGCAATTGATGGCGACCGTTCCCGACTTGTTGCCGCCGGAATACGCCACCGAGCTGCAAAAGCTGCAAAGCGAGGCGCCGCCGATGGGCTGGGCATTCGTCAAGCGCCGCATGAGCGCGGAGCTCGGCGCCGGCTGGGAAAGCAAATTTGCAAGCTTCGAGCATCATCCGGCCGCCGCCGCTTCGCTCGGACAAGTCCACCGCGGGCGCTCGCTTGACGGCGAAGCGCTCGCCTGCAAGCTGCAATATCCCGACATGCAGTCCGCGGTCGAAGCCGATCTGCAGCAGCTGGAATGGCTTTTGGCGATCCGTCGCCGCTTCGACCCGGCGATCGACACGAGCGAAATCGCCAAGGAGATCGGCGCGCGGGTGCGCGAAGAGCTGGATTACCGACGCGAGGCGAAGCATGTCGCGCTGTACGGCGAAATGCTCGATGGCGTCGATATTGTGCGCGTGCCGGATGCCTGGCCCGAACTCTCGACCGGCCGGCTATTGACGCTCGACTGGCTCGACGGCACCCGCATGCTCGCCCACAAGAACGATCCGCTTGCGGCCCGCAACACGCTCGCCAAGGCGATGTTTACCGCCTGGTGGTTTCCGTTCAGCCGCTTCGGCGTGATCCATGGCGATCCGCACCTCGGCAATTATACTGTTTTCGGTCGAGACGGCGCGCCGGCCGGCATCAACCTTCTCGACTACGGCTGCATCCGCATTTTCGCGCCGAAATTCGTGCGCGGCGTCGTCGACCTATATCACGGGCTATTGCGCGGCGAGAACGACCTGATCGTGCACGCTTACGAGACTTGGGGATTCCGCAGGCTGTCGCACGATCTGATCGAGACGCTCAATATCTGGGCGCGCTTCATCTATGCGCCGCTGCTTGACGACCGGGTACGCACGATCGCCGATGGCATCGCACCGTCCGAATATGGCCGCCGCGAAGCTTTTCGCGTGCACCAGGCGCTCAAGCAAAAGGGACCGGTGACGGTGCCGCGCGAATTTGTGTTCATGGACCGCGCCGCGATTGGGCTGGGCGCCGTATTCCTGCATCTGCGCGCGGAGCTGAATTTTTATCGCCTGTTCAACGAGGCGATCGAACATTTTTCGATGGAACGAGTCGGCAAGCGCCAGGCGTCGGCGCTGGCGAAGGCGG
>JBPYFG010000016.1:0-2565 GCA_051986365.1 Xanthobacteraceae bacterium | reverse complement strand
GGGTCGAAAGCTTTTTTCGGTTTCTCGAACCAGTCTATGTCGCCGGCCGCTTCGGCCCAAAATCCGAACGGATCGCGCTGCCAGCGTGCGTAGATCTCGTGATAGCGGCTTGTGCGGATGTCCATCGCGCTGCCTTTAACGGCGCTGCCTTTATGGCGATGCCGGTCACACTATAGCGCCGACGTGCCTTCACGAATAGCAAGAGTGGTCGGGCGGCAACGGGTCGCTATTGATCTATGTCAATGCCTATTCGCGCGGCGCGTTCTTTTCGCTAGGCTTTGGCTTAACAGCAAACAGTCGTCGGGGAGCGAAAACATGGCCAGTCCCTACGATACAGACCTCGATCGCAACCCGGCGAATTTTCAGCCGCTGACGCCGTTGTCGTTTCTCGCACGCGCCGCCGCGGTCTATCCCGATCATCCCGCCGTCATCCACGGCGCGCGCAGCTTCACCTATCGGGACCTTTATGCGCGGACGAGACGCCTCGCATCGGCGCTGGCGCAGCGCGGCATCAAGCGCGGCGAGACGGTCGCCGTCGTGCTGGCCAATACGCCGGCGATGCTGGAAGCCCATTACGGGGTCGCGATGGCCGGCGCCGTGCTCAACACCATCAACACGCGGCTTGATGCGGCGATCATTGCGTTTACGCTCGACCACGGCGACGCTAAGGTGCTGATCACCGATCGCGAATATTCGCGGGCGGTCAAAGATGCGCTCGCCGCCTGCAAGAACAAGCCGCTGGTGATCGATTACGACGATCCGGAATTCACCGGCGCCGGCGAGCGTCTTAGCGAAATCGAGTACGAGGAGTTTTTGCGCGGCGGCGATCCGGATTTCGCCTGGCTGATGCCGGCGGATGAATGGGACGCGATCTCGCTCAATTACACCTCAGGCACCACCGGCGATCCCAAAGGCGTCGTCTACCACCACCGCGGCGCGTATCTGTTGGCGATGGCGAATGTCATCACCTGCGGCATGGGCAAGCATCCGGTTTATCTGTGGACGCTGCCGATGTTCCATTGCAACGGCTGGTGCTTCACCTGGACGCTGTCCGTGGTCGCCGGCACCCATGTCTGCTTGCGCGCGGTGCGCGCGCCGGCGATGTACGACGCCATTGTCACGCACAAGGTCACACATCTGTGCGGCGCGCCGATCGTGATGTCGACGCTGCTCAATGCGCCGGCGCATGAGAAAAAGCCGCTACCGCACGTCGTGCAATTCGCGACCGCGGCGGCGCCGCCGCCCGAGGCGGTGCTGGCGGCCATGAAGGCGGCCGGCTTCAATGTCACGCATCTTTACGGCTTGACCGAAACATATGGACCTGCCGCCATCAACGATTGGCACCGCGAATGGGAGGCGCTGAATTCCTCCGATCAGGCCGCCAGGAAAGCGCGCCAGGGCGTCGCCTATCCGGTACTGGAAGCGCTCGATGTGATCGATCCGGAAACCATGCAGGCGGTGCCGCGCGACGGCGAGACTTTGGGCGAGGTGATGTTCCGCGGCAACGTGGTGATGAAAGGCTATCTAAAAAATAAATCGGCGAGCGCGGGGGCGTTTGCCGGCGGCTGGTTTCATTCCGGCGATCTCGGCGTCATTCATCCGGACGGCTATATCCAGCTTAAGGACCGCTCGAAGGACATCATCATTTCCGGTGGCGAGAACATTTCTTCCATCGAAGTCGAGGACGCGCTGTACAAACATCCGGCTGTCCAGGTGGTCGCGGTGGTCGCCAAGCCGGATGAAAAATGGGGCGAGACCCCGTGCGCGGTCGTCGAGCTCAAGCCAGGAACGACAGCCAGCGCCGACGAGCTGATCGGCTGGTGCAAGAAGAATCTCGCCTCCTACAAATGCCCGCGTCACATCTTGTTTGCCGAAATCCCGAAGACCTCGACCGGCAAGCTGCAAAAGTTCAAGCTGCGGGAGATGGTAAAGGCGATGTGAAGTGTGCCCGGCACGTCGGCTCACGCCATCGGTCTTTTATAAGTCCGGGCTAAAACGTGAGTGCCCGGCACGAAGCCGGGCATCAACTACTGCTCCGCCGCGCTGACGCAGGCGGCGCAACGATTGTCTTTCGAACTCTAGGAATTCAATGGACGAGGGTGTCTTGTCTTAGGCGGGCGATCTCGTCTTTGACGTGCAATTTTTTACGTTTCAGTTCGGCAATGTGGAGGTCGTCGATGGAGGGATGGGTGAGTGCTTCTGCGATTTCCTGTTCAAGCGCTTGGTGCCGTTTTTCAAGTTCCGCAAGATGCGATTCAATCGCCATGTGGCATGCCTCCTTGCAGATGGCCAGTTCCGATCATTCCTACACCCTGACAATCGACCTCGAGGATACTCCGATTTTGCCTTTTCGAAAATCCCTGCCGGCGGAGTTGTGGTGGACTTGTGGGCGATTGACCAAAACGCGATAATCGCTCGTCACTTAGGTGCAATCAGGAGCAAGACCCGGCGGCTTGTCGGCCGAAAAACCGTGCTTTTTAGGCTCGGCGCGACCAGGGCAGTGATGACGCAAGAGGAAGAACGCGAGCTTCGGGCCGAACTGGCGCGCCTGCAGCAGGAGCATCG
>JBPYFG010000015.1:0-3471 GCA_051986365.1 Xanthobacteraceae bacterium | reverse complement strand
CGCTGAGATCGCTGCGCGGAAAGCCGTAGCGATGAACGTCGCCGGAGACGACGGCTGGCTTTCTGCCGATCGCATCGTCAACTTTCTGCCAGTCAATATCCTGGCTTCGCGCTGCCGTTGCCGCAATCAAGCCAGCGCCAATGGAAAGCACAGAAATGAGTCGCATCATTTTCTCCTTGCGATCCTTTGATCGCCTCTCACCACACTCAATTCGCATAGGACAGTTTGATCCGGTCGCTTATTCCCGCAGAGCCAATGGTCAATCGATCGGCGCCAGCCAAAGCCGGTGGCCGCGCCGCGCCACGCACGAAATTTTCGGAGAATTCGAAGATTATCTTTCCGTCCATGCGCAAACCCCTCGCCAAAGCGAGTGATGCGCAGAGCTTGGACGGATCGCGTCTGACGGGGAGTCTGCTCATCCCCAAGTGCAGAATCTAGATGGCGCGCAGGGCAAGCGCAAGCAGGTTTCGTTCCGGCGCAGTACTGCGTGCCGTTACGCGCCTACACCGATCCGCGCGATCTCCCATTCGAGCTTAACGCCTGAATGCTCCTCGACCTTGCACCGCACCAGCTCGCCGAGACCTTCGATCTCGGCGGCGGTCGCATTGCCGCGATTGATCAGGAAATTACAGTGCATCTCCGAGACCTGGGCGCCGCCATTGGTCAATCCGCGGCAGCCGGCGGCATCGATCAATTGCCAGGCCTTACCGCCGGGCGGGTTTTTGAAGGTCGAACCGCCAGTGCGGCTTTTGACCGGTTGCGTCGATTCTCGCGCTTCGGTGATTTTTTCCATTTCGGCGGCGATGAGTTTTGGATTGCCGCGTTCGCCCGCGAACAGGGCTTCGGTAAAGATATAATCGTCGGGCGCACCGCAATGACGATAGGTGTAATGCATGTCCGCATTGCGGAGCACGTGCACGCGGCCGCGCCGATCGACCGCGCGGGCCTCGACCAGCACGTCTTTGGTTTCGCGCCCATAGGCGCCGCCGTTCATACGCAGCGCGCCGCCGATCGCGCCGGGAATGCCGCGCATGAACGACAAACCGCCAATGCCGGCTTCCTGCGCCGTGCGCGCGACCTTCACGTCCGGCACAGCGGCGCCAGCGCGAATCCGCGTGCCTTCGACCGCGATACCATTGAAACCGCGTCCCAGCCTGATGACCGTGCCACTGACACCGCCGTCGCGCACGATCAAATTCGAGCAAAGACCGATCACCGTCACCGCGAACTCTTCCGGTAAATGGGCGAGGAAATAGCCAAGATCGGCCTCGTCCTCGGGCATGAACAAAAGCTGCGCCGGTCCGCCAACCCGAAACCATGTCAGTTCGGCAAGCGGCTGATTGGGCAAGGCACGGCCGCGCAGTTCCGGCATGATCTTTTTGAGCAAAGACACGAGATCGGGAAACGCCATTACCGCGCCCCGAGCGCCGCAAGTTCGGCCGGCAGGGCATAGGTCCATTGCGTGATCGAGCCGGCCCCCAGGCAGACGACGTAGTCGCCCGGTCCGACCGCGGCGGCGACAAGTTCCGCGAGCAACTCCGGCCCCTCGAGCGCAATAACATGGCGATGGCCATGCGTGCGCAAACCTTGCACCAGCGCGTCGCGATCGACACCGGCGATCGGCGCCTCACCCGCCGGATAAACATTAGCGACGATCACCGTGTCGGCGTCGTTAAAGCAGGTGCAGAACTGGTCAAACAATGCTGCGAGCCGCGTGAAGCGATGTGGTTGTACAACGGCAAGCACGTTGCCTTTGGTCGACTCGCGGGCGGCGCGCAGCACCGCGGCGATTTCCACGGGATGATGTCCGTAATCGTCGATAATGGTGACGCCGTTCCACGTTCCGGTGCGGGTGAAACGCCGGCGCACGCCGCCGAACTTGGCGAAAGCCTGGCGGATTGTTTCGTCTGCGACGCCGAGTTCATGCGCGACGGCAGTCGCAGCGGTGGCGTTTAACGCATTGTGACGGCCTGGCATCGGCAATGCGATGTTTTTGATCTCGTGGCCGGGCCGCGCGGCGGTTTCGCGGAACAATACCGTGAACAAAGAGGTGCCGCCGGCATGCGACACGTCGACAAGGCGCACGTCAGCCTGCGGGTTCTCGCCGTATGTGACGATGCGGTGATCTTCGATGCGACCCACCAGGTTTTGCACGATCGGATGATCGGTGCACATTACCGAGAATCCGTAGAATGGCACGTTCTCGACAAAGGCCCGAAACGCATCCTGCACCGCGTCAAAGGTTTTGAAATGATCGAGATGTTCGGGATCGACATTGGTCACGATAGCGATGTCGGCCGGAAGCTTGAGAAAGCTGCCGTCCGACTCGTCCGCTTCAACCACCATCCAGTCGCCGGCGCCCAGCCGCGCATTGGTGCCGTAAGCGTTGATGATGCCGCCATTGATCACGGTCGGATCGAAACCACCGGAATCGAGCAGCGCCGCCACCATGGAAGTCGTCGTTGTCTTGCCGTGGGTGCCGGCTATGGCAATGCAGCTCTTCAGGCGCATCAGTTCGGCCAACATTTCGGCGCGGCGGACGACCGGCAGCCGCTGCGCGCGGGCGGCCGCAAGTTCCGGATTATCGGACCTGATCGCGGACGAAATCACGACGACTTTGGCGCCGTCGAGATTTTCTGCCGCGTGACCGATCGCAATTTTCAGGCCCTTGTCGCGTAGGCGTTTGACATTGGCGCCATCGGCCTGATCGGATCCTTGCACGGTGTGGCCGAGATTGACCAGCACCTCGGCGATGCCGCTCATGCCGATGCCGCCGACGCCGACGAAGTGGATCTGCGCCGGCCTGCTGCGAAAGAGGCTCATGGAGCCGGGGACTCTACGACGCGGGCCGCTCCGGGGCCACCGGGCCCGGCGCTGCCTCCGACGGCGGGGGCGCCGGGCGGGCGGGGCGGAAGCCAGGCTCGCGTGGGCGGCCCTTCGGCGAGCCCCAGCGGCGCGTCACGAGCTGCACGAGCACGTCCGCGATCTCCCCCGCGGCCTGCGGGCTGCCGAGCATCCCCGCCGCGCGCGCCATCGCCTCGCGGCGCTCGGGGTGGGCGAGGATCGACCGGATCTCGCTCGCCAGCAGCTCGCCGGTGAGGTCTCGCTCCTCGATCATCACCGCGGCGCCGGCGTCGACGAGGCTCCTCGCGTTCATCACCTGGTGGTTGTCGGCCGCGGCGGGGAAGGGGATGAGGATCGACGGCTTCTTGCAGACGGTGAGCTCGGCGAGCGTGGTCGCCCCGGCGCGGCAGACGACGAGGTCGGCCCCGGCGTAGGCCCCGCTCATGTCGGTGATGAACTCGCGGACGTCCGGCTCGAAGCCGCAGGCCCGGTAGCCCTTCTCGACCTGCTCGCGATCGCGCGCGCCGGTCTGGTGGGTGATGCGGAGCCGATCGCGCAGGTCGGCGAGGTGGGGGAGCGCCTCGATCACCCGCATGTTGAGCGCGTGCGCGCCCTGCGAGCCGCCGA
>JBPYFG010000014.1:0-8558 GCA_051986365.1 Xanthobacteraceae bacterium | reverse complement strand
TGGCTTGGACGGTCTTGGTGGCCGCGCTTTTGGTTGCCATGCTTTTCAATCTCCAACTGCGCGCCTTCACGGGCCGCCACTTCAAGTCCCCTACCCTATGGCAAGTGAGTCGCCACGGGCGCGGATCGCTGGGACCGGGCGAAGCCCTTATCCCCTGCTCATTATTGGGCCGCCACGATCCTCCGGTGGTCGTTGGGCGGGACGGCCAAAGGGCGGCGTCGGCCACGCGTTTTACCGGCCTGCGCTACCCGAATCGAGGTCAAATTTGTCGAAACTGCGTTAAGCTCCGACTAACTATGCTACTCCCGGTTGGGGCGACCTCCTAACCCAAGCCGGGCCGGCCGCGGCCGGCAGCAGCCATCACTCCGACCCACGCTACAACGACCTGACCGGCCGACCCGAGGAAGCGCCGAATCCTTCAATTAGGGCTTCGGTTCCCTCGAGCGAAGTCAGTCTGGCCTTGACGTCACGCAACCGGGCGTAATTGGCCTCGGTATTGTCCTGGCCGAGCGCCGTTTCTGCGTCCTTAAGTTCCCTAGTTAGGGAATGCCACTGCCGATGCAAGGCAATTAGCTGCTTCCAGGTGAGTAAAACATCAGCAGCCGCGGCTTGCGGCCGCGCACCCCACACCGAAGGGGTGGTGATGGTGCGCTCGATGCGGTTGAGCAGATCGGCGAGCCCGCGCCTGGTGAGCTCGTTCGTGAGCGCCGCTCGCTCGGCCTCGGCACCGGACTCGCCGGACTGTTGAGCGAAGTCTTCGGCAAAATGATGGGCAAAGACATCAATCAGGACGCCTTTGAGCTTTTGCGTATCGGCATGGCGGAACTCAGCAGCGGCGAGCTCCTCGAGATGCTCGTGCAAGAGCCACGGGTGGTTGATCGCCGCTTGCAGGATCAGCGCTTCCCGGCGCGGGATCGCGGCACGGTGGCCGCGATGGACCGGGCTTGATGCAAGCTGAGGGCTCGCGGCGACATAGGCCTCCTCGAAGGCACCGGGTCCACGTGACGGAACGACGCCGCGCTGCCGGGCCTTATCGAAGCGGCCGCCGGATAGCTGCGTGTCGAACATGCGCTCGAAAGTTCGTCTCGGCGCGCCGATGGCTTTGGCGGCGAAGTTTGGCGGGGCGAACATCTGCCGCAGCCGAGCGACAAAGTCCTGCTTGTAGTAGCGGCGCACCGTTTCGTCGACGACGGTCGCTATGATCTGGCCGATGCGCGCCTCAAGCGCCGCGCGGCGTTCCGGCGTGTCGAACGGACCCGCCTCGCTCTCGCGCGCCCACAGCACGTGCACGAGCGGTCGCGCCGCCGCCAATACGTCTTCGATCGCCGCCCGGCCGCCGGAGCGCGCGAGATCGTCGGGATCCTGGCCGTCCGGCAGCGCCGCGAATTTCAGGCTCTTGCCGGGTTTGAGCAGCGGCAGCGCCAGATCGACGGCGCGATAGGCGGCGCGTCGCCCGGCGTCGTCGCCGTCAAAGCAGAGAATCGGCTCGTCGGCCATGCGCCACATCAAGGCAAGCTGTTCGGCGGTGAGCGCGGTGCCGAGCGGCGCGACGGTCGCCTCGAACCCGGCGGTGACCATGGCGATGACGTCGATATAGCCTTCCACCGCGATGACCGCCCCACCGTCATGCGCGGCCTTGCGGGCGCCGGCGATGTTGTAAAGCGTCGCGCCTTTGTGGAAGAGCGGCGTCTCCGGCGAATTGAGGTACTTGGCCGCGACATCTTTATCGAGCGCGCGACCGCCGAAGGCGATGACGCGCCCGCGCCAATCGGTGATCGGAAACATCACGCGATCGCGGAAGCGATCATAGGGCACGGCGATGTCGTCGCCGCTGACCAATAACCCGGCTTCGACCATGTCCTCGACCGGAATTTTCGCCGCGCCGAGATGCTCTTTGAGCGCATATTGCTCGGCAGCGGCATAGCCGAGCCGGAATTTGACTTGCGTCGGCGCCTGAATGCCGCGGTCGAGGAGGTAGCCGCGGCCGCGCGCACCGGCGCGCGATGCAAGCGTCGACTCGAAGAATTTGGCTGCGAGCTCGACGATATCGTACAGGCTCTTGCGGCGTTCTTCCTGCGCCTGCGCCTCGCGCGTCATCACCGGCAGCGGAATGCCGGCCTGCTGCGCCAGCCGCTCGACGGCTTCCGGAAAGCTCATGCCTTCGGTGAGCATGAGAAAGTCGAAAATATTGCCGTTCTTGCCGGAGGAGAAGTCAAACCACATCGCCTTCTGGTCGTTGACGAAAAACGATGGCGTCTTCTCCTTGTTGAACGGCGACAGCCCCTTCCATTCGCGGCCGGCCTTGCGCAATTTCACGCGCCGGCCGACGACCTCCGAGACCGGAAGCCGCGCCCGCAGCTCGTCGAGAAATTGGGGCGTAAATCGCATGGTGATTCGCGAATCTTAGCGCCGTCGTAGGGCGAAGCTAGACGGCGGGATCGCTGCACCGACAAGGCCGCCCCTTGTCCCGGTTATCCACAGCCGCGTCATTCCGGCGCGCGGGCGAAGCCCGTGCAGCCGGAATCCATAATCCCGACAACGCGGCTAAAACATCCGCCGCAGTGATTATGGAATCCGGGCGCCTCGCCGCGCCCGCCCCGGAATGACCACCTCACTCCGCCGCCATGCCGGCGGCTTTGACCACCTGCTCCGCCACTTTGCGGTCCTCGACGATCTCGGCGGCGAAAGCGTCGGGCGTATTGGTGGTGCCAACGAGGCTGCGGTCCTTGAGCTGCTTCTGCGCGAAATCGGGATCGGCGACGATCGCGGCGACCTCCTTGGCGAGACGATCGACAATCGGCCGCGGCGTGCCGGCCGGCGCGAATAGGCCGTACCAGCCGCGTGACGGCGGGCCGTTGTAGCCGGTCTCCTTCAGCGTCGGCACTTGCGGGAAATTCGGCGAGTGGATGTTATTGAGCATCACTAGCGGCGTCATGGTGCCGGCCCTGATCTGGCCGATGACATTGCCTTCGCCGAACAAGCCGATCGGGGTGAAGCCGGACAAGATGGCATTGACCGCTTCGCCGCCGCCCTTGAACGGCACCCGTACCCAATCGGCGCCGCGTTCTTTTTTCAGCGTCTCCATGTAGAGCACCATCGGCGCGCCCGGCGTCAGATAGGACAACGTGCCGGGCTTCTGCTTGGAGAGCGCGATCAGCTCGTCGACGGTTTTCACTTGCAGATCGGCATTGACCACCATGGTGTGGATTAGATCGAACAGCTTGGTGATCGGCTGCAAGCCGTGCTCAGGATCGAACGGCATGTCCTTGATCAGGAACTGGTTATAGATCATCGGGTCGGCGTTGATGATGCAGATGGTGTAGCCGTCGGGCGCAGAGTCCTGGCAGGCTCTGGCGCCGACATTCTGCATGCCGCCCGGACGATTTTCGATCACGATGGGATGGCCGAGCCGCTCGTGCAGCTTGTCGCCGAGCGCGCGCATGAAGACGTCGCTGATGCCGCCCGGACTCGTCGTGGTGAGGGCCCGGATCGGGCGCGTCGGCCAATCTTGCGCCCGGGCGGCCGCCGAAAGGCCCAGCGACAAAATAGCGGCAATTAGAAACGACAATATTGTGCGCATGAAAATCCTCCTCGTATCGTCATTGCGAGCCAACGGGTCCGGCCCGAAGTGGCCGGCCCGATGACAGGCTCCGCGAAGCAATCCAGTGCTGAGGCGAGATTTTGGAGTGCTTCGTCGCTTCGCTCCTCGCCATGACGAGTCCGGCAAACGCAATTACGCCATGACCGACTGCGCGATGCCGTCACGAAGCGCCGCCCTGGCCTTGCCGTAGCGCTCCGACAATGCGGCCTTGAGCGATTCCGGGGCGCGGTCCGGATGGCCCGAATCGAACGGCGGCGCCGGATCATATTCGATGCCGAGCTGAATCGTACGAGCGGTCGTCTCGCCGGCAATTTCCGCAACCACGCTGAGCCCAAAATCGACCCCGGCGGTGACGCCGCCCGCGGTGATCAGATTGCCATCGCGCACGATTCTCCCTTTGTCATATTTCGCGCCGAGCAGAGGCAGCAATTCGGTGTAGGCCCAATGCGTGGTCGCTCGCCGGCCTTGCAGCAATCCGGCGACGCCGAGCACGAATGCGCCGGTGCAAACCGAGGTGATGTATTTCGCCCCGGCCGACTGCCGGCTGACAAAATCGATGGTCTCGCGATCGCCGATCGCGCCGATGACGCCTTTGACGCCGCCGGGAACGCAGATCAGGTCGAGCGGCGGGCAGTTCGCAAAGCTGTGGGTCGGTAACAGACTCAATCCACAGTCGCTCGGTACCGGGCTTTCCGATTTCGCCGCCACAATGGTCCGCGACTGCGGCAAGCGGGCCAGCACCTGCAACGGTCCCGTGAGGTCGAGCTGCGTGAGATCCGGGAAGAGGACAAAACCGACAGTAAAATTGGACATAACTATCTCCGCTCGCGCGCTGAAACGTCGCGTTAGCCGCACAGGGGCCTTTTCATTTGGGCTAACCGCCCAACAGTTTCTTTACTTGGGCGCCGGCCTTGCCAAAGTCCATCTGGCCGGCAAAGCGCTGCTTGAGCGCCGCCATGGTGCGGCCCATGTCTTTCAGCGTTGCCGCTTCCAGCTCCTTGATCAGCGCCGAAATCGCGTGCGCAGCTTCGATATCGGACAACTGCTTGGGCAGGTAGGCGGAAATGATGCCGATCTCCTCGCGTTCCTGCGCCGCGAGTTCGCTGCGTCCAGCTTTCTCGTAAAGTTCGAGCGCTTCCTGGCGCTGTTTCACCATTTTCTGCATCACGTCGACGATTTCGGCATCATTGAGCGTGGTGCGCTCGGCGCCGCGGGTCTCCCGCTCCAGGATCGCCGCATTGATGAGGCGAAGGGTCGAGACCCGCCGCCCCTCACCGGATTTCATGGCCGCTTTGAGAGCGTTGTTGATGTCGTCGCGTAGCACGTCGGTCCTCGTTTGATTGGAAGCCTCTTAAGCTCACCCGTCCCTTGCTCTTGTTCCTTGCTTCACGCAATGGCTCGGCGATCAGGGCTTGGCCAGTAGCACCTGGCAATGGGCGCGCCACCAACGGATTCGCGCCTTTCGGATAATATGGTGGCTAAAGCCGAACGGTGGTTGCGTCTCGACATATAATACGCAACTAAGAGGCCATGACCGGCAAGCTATTGGGCCGAAAGCTGTTGAGCCGCAAGCCATTGAGCCAGAGACAAGCGGCCGGCGCCCGCCTTCGGCAAGCGCAAGCTTTGCAAGCCACTCTCAAGGCCGCTCCTGGCGGCGATGGGCGGGCTCAATCCGACCATGACGGCTGGGTTGAAGCCAAGCCGACAGCGCTCCTCGTTCTTGCCGACGGCACCGTGCTCGAAGGTCAGGGCTTTGGCGCCACCGGGCACGCGGTCGGCGAGGTCTGCTTCAATACCGCGATGACCGGCTATCAGGAGATCCTCACCGATCCCTCCTATGCCGGACAGATCATCACCTTTACCTTCCCGCATATCGGCAATGTCGGCACCAACGACGAGGACATTGAGACGGTCAACCTCGCGGCGACGCCCGGCGCGCGCGGCGTCGTGCTGCACTCGGCCATCACCGCACCGTCGAACTACCGCGCGACGCGGCATCTCGATCAATGGCTCAAGAGCCGCGGCGTGATCGGGCTTGCCGGTATCGACACCCGCGCGCTGACTGCGTTGATCCGGCAAAAGGGCATGCCCAATGCGGTCATTGCCTACGAACCATCCGGCCGCTTCGACCGCGACGCTTTACATCGCGAAGCCAAGGCCTGGCCGGGTCTTGTCGGCATGGATCTCGTCCCAATGGTCACCACCGGGCAGCGCTTTACCTGGGATGAAACGCCCTGGCTTTGGGGCGAAGGCTATGGCCGGCAGACGCAGCCGGAATTTCATGTTGTCGCCATCGATTATGGGATCAAGCGCAATATCCTCCGCCAGCTTGCCGGCAATGCCTGCAAAGTCACCGTAGTGCCGGCCACCACCGGTACGGCCGATATTTTGGCGCTCAAGCCGGACGGCATTTTCCTCTCCAACGGACCGGGCGATCCGGCGGCGACCGGCCAATATGCGGTGCCGGTGATTCGCGAGCTGATCGAGAAGAAGCCGGTCTTCGGCATTTGCCTCGGCCACCAGATGCTGGCGCTCGCGGTCGGCGCCAAGACCGTGAAAATGCATCAGGGCCACCACGGCGCGAACCATCCGGTCAAAGACCTCACGACCGGCAAGGTCGAGATCACGTCCATGAACCACGGCTTTGCCGTCGATCGGGCGACGCTGCCCGAGCATGCCGCTGAGACGCATGTTTCCCTCTTCGATGGCTCAAATTGCGGTTTGGCGCTCAAAAACCGACCCGTCTTCTCCGTGCAATATCATCCGGAAGCGTCCCCCGGGCCGCGCGACAGCCACTTCCTGTTCCGCCGCTTCATCGCGATAATGCGCGAAGCCAAGCGCTGATCGTGGCTGACGAGGGTTGTCTCGCCGGCATATTCATTGGATGGCAAATCGAGAGCAGGCGATCGGCCTTCCCTCCCCGTCGATTCTGTCCTAAGACGCTTTCGCGCGGGGCCGAGCCCCGCAACCGGCTGGCGCGCAATGGGCGCGCTTTTTTTTTGGCTCGTGTCGTTCCGGGGCGCCGCGTAGCGGCGAGCCTGGAATCCATAATCACCGCCGTGGTTATGGATTCCGGGCTCGGCCCTGCGGGCCGTCCCGGAATGACGCCCGTGGGATACGACGATACTGATGCCTAAACGCACCGACATATCCTCGATCCTGATCATCGGCGCCGGCCCGATCGTGATCGGCCAGGCCTGCGAGTTCGACTATTCCGGCACGCAAGCCTGCAAGGCGCTCAAAGCCGAGGGCTATCGCGTCGTCCTGATCAATTCCAATCCCGCCACCATCATGACCGACCCGGATCTGGCGGACGCGACTTACGTCGAGCCGATCACGCCCGAGATCGTCGCCAAGATCATTGCCAAAGAGCGCAACGCGGTGCCGGGCGGCTTTGCGCTATTGCCGACGATGGGCGGGCAAACCGCGCTCAACACTGCGCTGTCGCTGCGCCGGATGGGCGTGCTCGACCAATACGATGTCACCATGATCGGTGCGACGGCGGAGGCGATCGACAAAGCGGAGGACCGCGAGCTGTTCCGCGAGGCCATGGCCAAGATCGGGTTGTCGACGCCGCGCTCGCATCAGGTCAAGACGTTGGTCGCCGCGCTGCAAGCGCTCGACGATATCGGGCTGCCGGCGATTATCCGGCCGTCGTTCACGCTCGGCGGCACCGGCGGCGGCATCGCCTATAACAAGGAGGAATTCATCGAGATCGTCGAGCGTGGGCTCGACGCGTCCCCGACCAGCGAAGTGCTGATCGAGGAATCGGTGCTCGGCTGGAAAGAATTCGAAATGGAGGTGGTGCGCGACAAGAACGACAATTGCATCATCATCTGCTCGATCGAGAATCTCGATCCGATGGGCGTGCATACCGGCGATTCCATCACCATCGCACCGGCGCTGACGCTCACCGACAAGGAATATCAGATCATGCGCGACGCCTCGATCGCGGTGTTGCGTGAGATCGGGGTTGAGACCGGCGGTTCGAACGTGCAATTCGCGGTCGATCCCGCCGACGGACGGCTGGTGGTCATCGAGATGAATCCGCGCGTGTCGCGCTCATCGGCGCTCGCGTCGAAGGCCACCGGTTTCCCCATTGCCAAGGTCGCGGCCAAGCTTGCCGTCGGCTACACGCTCGATGAGATTGCCAACGATATTACCGGCGGGGCCACACCGGCATCGTTTGAGCCGACGATCGACTACATCGTCACCAAGGTGCCGCGTTTTGCGTTTGAGAAATTTCCCGGCGCCGAGCCGGTGCTCACCACTTCGATGAAATCGGTCGGCGAGGCGATGGCGATCGGCCGCACCTTCGCCGAAAGCTTGCAGAAAGCGCTGCGCTCGCTGGAGACCGGTCTGACCGGATTAGACGAGATCGCAATCCCCGGCCTCGGCCAGGGCGACGACAAGAACGCGATCCGCGCCGCGCTGGGTACGCCGTCTCCGGACGGAATTCTCAAAGTAGCGCAGGCGATGCGGTTCGGCATGAGCGATGCCGAAATTCATACCGCGTGCCGGATCGATCCATGGTTCCTGGGGCAAATCCGCGCCATCGTCGACATGGAGGCGCAGATCCGTGCCAAGGGTTTGCCGGTAACGGCAACGGCAATGCGCCGCCTCAAGGCGATGGGATTTTCCGATGCGCGGCTCGGCCGTTTGACCGGCACCAGCGCCGAGGACGTTGCCCGGCGCCGGCGCGAGCTCGCGGTGCGGCCGATCTTCAAGCGCATCGACACCTGCGCCGCCGAATTCGCTTCGCCAACCGCCTATATGTATTCGACTTACGAAACGCCGTTTGCTGGTTGCGCCGTCGACGAGGCGGCGCCATCGCCCAAGAAAAAAATCATCATCCTTGGCGGCGGCCCCAACCGCATCGGCCAAGGCATCGAATTCGACTATTGCTGCTGCCACGCCTGTTTCGCGCTCAAGGACGCGGGCTACGAAACCATTATGA
>JBPYFG010000013.1:0-3215 GCA_051986365.1 Xanthobacteraceae bacterium | reverse complement strand
CGGCGCATTGCTCGAAACTCGTCCACTCGGCTTCATTGTGGGAGATACCGCCGCGGCTCGGCACGAAGATCATGGTCGTCGGCGCGACGCGCGCAATGTAGACGGAATCGTGGCCGGCGCCCGAGACAATGTCGCGCGAAGAGAAACCGGCGCCTTCGACCGCGACGCGCACGCAATCGATCAGGTCTGGCGAAAAGTGCACCGGCGGCGAGGCCCAAATCCGGCTCTCGCGATAGGCGAGCCGCAGCGGCGGCAGAACTTCGGCCAGTGCTTCGCGCAGCTGTATTTCCATGGAGTCGAGAATCTTTTCGTCGGGATGGCGGAAATCGACGGTGAAGAATACCTCGCCCGGGATGACATTGCGGCTATTCGGCCGGCTCTCGATCAGACCGACGGTGCCCACTGCGTCGGGAATATCGCGCGCAATCGCATCGATGCGCTCGATCAATCGTGCGGCGCCGACCAGCGCATCCTTGCGCAGCCGCATCGGCATCGCGCCCGCGTGGGCTTCTTCTCCGGTGATCGTCACATCGTACCAGCGCACTCCCTGCGCGCCTTGCACGATGCCGATCATCCGGCCTTCATGCTCCAGGATCGGTCCTTGCTCGATGTGCAGCTCGAACATGCCCGCAAATTTACGCGCGCCCGCTTTCTCGGCACCGCGATAACCGATGCGCTTGAGCTCCTCGCCGAACGTTTTGCCCTCGCGATCGGAGCGGGAATAGGCGTAGTCGGCGGTAAACACGCCGGCAAAAGTCCCGGAGGCCAACATGGCCGGCGCAAAGCGCGCGCCTTCTTCGTTGGTCCAGTTGACGAGCTCGAGCGGCGCGTTCGTCGTCCGGTCGTTGTCGTGCAGGGTGCGGAGCGCTTCGAGCGCGGCAAGGACGCCAAGCGGTCCGTCGAATTTGCCGCCGGTCGGTTGGGTGTCGAGATGCGAGCCCATCGCGATCGGCGGCAGGGTGGAATTTTTGCCCGGCCGCCGCGCGAACATATTGCCGACTTCATCGATCGCGACGGCGCAGCCGAGCGTCTGGCACTGCGCCATGAGCCAATCGCGGACTTGCCGATCGAGATCGGTCAGCGTGAGGCGGCAAATGCCGCCTTTTGCCGTAGCGCCGATCTGCGCGGTCTCCATCAGCGAGTCCCACAGCCGCTGGGCATCGATCTGCAGAAGCTTCACGTCCAAAACTCCTTCACGGGGGGCAGGCGAGTCACCTGATAGCGGCCAATGGCTGACTAGGCCATCGCATGAGTCCGTCATCGGCCTAGATCGGGGCGGCCGCTGGCGTACTAATGCGAAATGGGGTCAGGTTGAATCGCCATTTCGCTTTAGCGGGTCGTGTGAGCACGATCTTTTCCGAAAACCGGTATCCACTTTTCGGGATCATGCTCTAACTCATTGAATCCATGACGAATCAGCTATGATGGTGCTCCTGGGGAGTAGGGGAGCAAGCGCAATGCTGCGCGTGCGGTTGAAAGCGGACGGGCGCTTGGTCCAGGTGCTGCCGGACGGCAGCGAACGCCCGATTGCCAGCGATCCGCGCGCAATTGCCAGCGCCGCGCATCATGCCGCCCGCGCCGACGAAGCCCGCTATGCGCGCAATGTGCGAGGCCGGACCGGCCTCACACAGGCCGCGTTCGCCGCACGGATCGGCGTGCCGGTCGAGACGGTACGTAATTGGGAGCAAGGCAAACGCTCGCCGCGCGGTCCCGCCCGCGCGCTCCTTAAAGTTATCGAAGAAGCGCCCGACGCCGCCTTCGCGGTGCTCGCCAAAGCGCGTTAAAGCCGCATAACACCCTCGCTTGACGAGGGCTGGCATTGCCGCCGGCAATCGCCGATGCTGCGGCCGGCCCGCGGCATCTGCGGCATTTTCACGGAGGTCATTGCCAGCATGGATGTTATCGAAAGTCATGGCGCGCGTGTTCCGATCCTCGGCTTTGGCACGATGACGCTGAAGGAGGATCAATGCGTGCAATTGGTCGAAGCATCGCTCAAGCTCGGCTACCGGCATCTCGACACGGCGCAGATGTACGGCAACGAGCGCGAGGTCGGCTCCGGCATGCGCGGCTCGGGGCTTAAGCGCGAAGATATTTTCCTCACCACCAAAGTCTGGTTCACGCGCTTGGCCGGCGGCGATTTCGAGCGCTCCGTGGACGAAAGTCTGGAGCGCCTGGCGTTGCCGTGGGTCGACCTGTTGATGATCCATTGGCCGAACGCGCAAGTGCCGCTTTCGGAATCGATCGCCGCGCTGTGCAAGATGAAGACGGCGGGACTGACCAAGCATATCGGCGTCGCCAATTTCAACATCGCCATGATTGAAGAGGCGGTCAAACTGGCAAGCGAACCGATCGCCGTGTTGCAGATCGAAACCCATCCCTATCTCGATCAGAGCAAGGTTATCGCCGCCGCGCGCCGCCATGCCATGGCAGTAGTCGGCTATTGCCCGCTGGCCCGCGGGAAAGTGCCCGCCGACCCGGTGTTGCAGGGGATCGGCAAAGCGCATGGAAAAACGCCGGCGCAGGTGGCGCTGCGTTTCCTCGAGCAGCAACGGATCATTCCGATCCCGCGCACGTCCAAGCGCGAGCGGCTTGCCGAAAATCTCGGCAGCCTCGATTTCAAGCTGCGCGAGGCGGAAATGGCGGAGATCGCAAAGCTCACGCGGCCGAATTCGCGGATCGTCAGTCCGCCGCAGGCGCCGAAGTGGGACACATGAACGCGGTTGGACCGGCACCGGGTATCGCAGCGAACGGCGCCAAGATTCCGCTCGTTGGACTTGGCACCTGGGATCTGCGCGGGCGGACTTGCGTCCGCATGGTGGAACAGGCGCTGCGTCTCGGCTACCGCCACATCGATACGGCGGAGATGTACGATAACGAGCGCGAAGTGGGCGAGGGCCTGCACGCCTCCGGCATCAAGCGCGGCGATGTCTTTGTGACGACCAAAGTCTGGCCGTCGCATTTCGCGCCGCGCGAGCTCGAGCGCGCGGCGCGCGAATCGCTCGCACGGCTGCGCCTGCGCGAAATCGATCTGTTGCTGCTGCATTGGCCCAATCCGCAAATTCCGCTCGCCGATACGCTCGGCGCACTGTGCAAGGTCAAGCGCGACGGGGTCGCCCGCCATATCGGCGTGTCCAATTTCACGGTGAAGCTGCTCGAGGAAGCGTTTCGGCTTTCGACCGAGCCGCTGGTCTGCAATCAGATCGAATGCCACCCTT
>JBPYFG010000012.1:0-3979 GCA_051986365.1 Xanthobacteraceae bacterium | reverse complement strand
GGCGTCAATCTTAAGACCGAAGAGGAGCGGCGCATGCATGAGCTACTGCAAAACGATGGAGCTATGCTCGATTGGATCGCGGTGCCGCATTTTTTGGACGCGTATAGATGAGCCGCCTGCCAAAATCGGATTACGCGCGCAACATGCGCCTGATCGGGCACAGCGATCAGGGCGGACGACCCGACGGCGTGCAGCTGATGGTGCATAGGGGGTTTGCCTATGTGGGGCACATGTTCTCTAAAGGATTTTCCGTTCTAGACGTGCGCGACCCGAGCAATCCGCATGCCATCAATTATATCGCGGCGCCGCCGAACACATGGAATATTCATCTCCAGACGCACGATGACCTGCTACTGGTGATTCATACCAAAGACATGTTTGCGTCGGCGGAGTTTGCCGATGAACGGGCGTACTACAAAGGCGCGCTCGGGCAAAAGGTCGGCACGGCGGATGCCAAACGAGTACGTGACTGGAGCGCCGGCTTGGCAATCTATGACATCTCGGTCCCGGCGCAGCCACGGCAAATTGGATTTTTGGAGGTGCAAGGCGGCGGCATTCATCGTCTCTGGTACACCGGTGGGCGATGGGCTTACGCCTCAGCACTGCTCGATGGCTTCACAGACTACATCTTCATCACCATCGATATGAGCGATCCAACCGCGCCGCGGGAGGCTGGACGATGGTGGATTCCCGGAATGAACCTGGCAGCCGGCGACACGCCCTCCTGGGAAGCTACGCGCCGCTGCGGGCTGCATCACGCGATCATTGATGGTAACACTGCCTACGCGGCGTGGCGCGATGCCGGCATGGTTGTGCTTGATGTCACTGATCGCGCCAAGCCCATCCCTATCGTTCATCGCAACTGGTCACCGCCGTTCGGCGGCGGCACCCATAATTGTCTGCCGCTTGCCGACCGTGAACTATTAGTGGTTCTGGACGAAGCCGTACTTGATCACCAGGAAGACGGACTGAAGCTCATCTGGGTGTTTGACAATCGCGCGCCAACGAACCCGATAAGCATTGCCACATTGCCGACGCCGGCTGAGGCCGATTACAAGAGCAAGGGAGGCCATTTCGGTCCCCATAATATTCACGAGAACCGGCCGGGCAGCTTCGTCTCGTCGAAGCTCATTTTCGCCACCTATCAGAACGCCGGCATCCGTGTGTTCGATATCTCAAACGCGTTTGCACCGAAGGAGATCGGCGCACTGGTGCCGCCACAGCCAACGCGTCTCGCCGATACCCGGCCGAACCGAGCACGCGTCATTCAGTCAGCCGATGTGTTCGTCGACGACGCCGGGCTTATCTACGCTACTGATTACAACGCCGGGCTCCACATCATGGAGCTGAGCTAGGGTCAAAACTCATTATTTGCACGGCCGCGAAGTTTTGACGCCAAATTTCGCGGTTGACCCTACTTCAGCGTCAATTGCCGCGTCGTTTTCGGCGGCGGGATTTCAAAAAGCAGTTGCGCTTTTGAAGGATGATCGACCCTGGAGGTTCGCCCCTCCTGTTGCAGGCGGCGATGAACCTCCTGCCATGACGGCGGTTCGGGCGAATCCTGCAGCCAATGGGCGACCGCCGCCTCATCGCACCACAGTAAAAGCTTCGGCATCACGCGACGATGCGCTGGCGCAAACATGAAAGCGCGCATCGAGCGCTCATCGGTCCACAGCGTGCGCGTCCAGAACGCGAGATGGGCATCGCTCAACACCGAAACCGCGAGATTCCCCGATGCATGCTTTGCCTCGCGCGCCGCGCCCAGCGAGCCGAGTAAAAATGAGGGCAAATAACGGAACGACCGCACCCGCAGCCTGGTAATCGACACCAGCGGCATGGCCGCGCGATGCCTAGAACCGATAATTGACGCCTGCGCGCACCACGTTCATCTGAATGCGGGCGTTGTCGGTCAAGGACGGACCGCCGGTGACTACGACAGTATTGTTGACGGTGCCCAGATCGACATAGAGGTATTCAAGCTTTGCGCTCCAGTTCGGTCCGAGCGCCAGTTCGGTGCCGGCGCCGATGGTCCAGCCGCTCGGCGTCGCGTTTTGGGTGAGCGAGGCGCTTGCGCCGCCCGCGGTTGCAGTTCCCTTGAGGGCGACGCGTCCGAAGGCATAACCGCCGGTGGCGTAAGCGAGCCAGCCGTCGGCCGCATAACCGATCCGGGCGCGGGCCGTGCCGAACCAATCGACATCGTGTTCAAGGCTGGCGGTGGCCGGCGGCACACAGACCGCACATTGCGCGGTTATGGTGCCTTTGGGATTGCTCCAGTCAAAATCGCCTTCCACGCCCAACACCAATGCGCCGGATTGCCAATTGAACCCGGCCTGGCCGCCGCCGACTGCACCGAATAGCGCGGTGTCGGCCGTGGCGAATGTGACGCCGCCGGTACTGAAATTGCTGTGATCGCGCGCCAGGCCAACACCGATGTTACCGCCAACATAAAAACCGCCCCAATTGGCGACGGCGCGATACGCCGCCGGCGGCGCATAGACCGCTGGTCCTGGCGTCGGCGCCGGCAGATCAGCTGCCTCAACGGCAAGCGGCGCGAGCGTAACAATCGCTACGAATGCTGCGATGAGCCAACGCACGGAACGGCCCTCCTCAATCTGCCCCAGAAACACGATCAAAAATACGAAACGCCCAAACGGGTTAATAACCCGTAAGGCAGATTCGCTTCATCTGCGATGAGATGAACGATGTTCAATGGAGAGACGAAAATCAGTACGTGAGCGAGCCCTGCAGCGCCATGTTGCCGCTGTCGTAGCGAAACGCGGCAGCGCTGAAATTCGGCGGGCCGAAGCTGCCGGCGGCGTTGTTGGAAAAGCCGTAGCCCTGCTGCGGTTTGCCGAACATGCCGGTGGTCAGCTGCGTCTCATTATGCTCGGCGTGGAAGAATGCCATGGCGTAAGTTCCGGCCGGAACACCGGTAAACACGCAGTTCGCTGCACCGCCACGAATCGGCGCGATCACGCCGCGCCATTCCTGGCCGATTTTCGGAAACGCCGCGGGCGAATTGAACAGCGCGCAACGCACCACGCCGTCGCTGTTGCGCACGCCGGTGACGGTGATCGACAACTTGCCGGCAGGCTGCTGGGACAGGCCGGCAGTGGACGTCAATGCAAGAAGGAGCGCCGCAACAGCGGCGACTTTCGCGCGGAATGAATGCAAGGCAAATCTCCCCTCGCAAAAACACTATCGTCCGCGCCATCCGGTGACAAGCGCAACTCTCCGGTCTGTTGGTTGACATAAACAAGATCGCCCCGGGCCGGAAATCGTCGTCTTCGGCGCTTAGCTGCACTCAGTTCTTGAGCTTGAACAGCTTGCGCGCATTATCGCGGCCGATCTTGCGCCGATCCGCTTCGCTGATCGGGCAGACGTCGAACCAGGCTGCCGCGTGATCGATGTTCTCGAACGGCCAGTCGGCCGAAAACATGATGCGGTCCGCGCCGAGCACCAGGATCGCATCGATCAACGCTTGGGTGTGAAAGTTTCCGGAGGTGGTGATGTGGAAATTGCCGCAGAAATAATCGCGCATCCGCTTCTTCGCCGGATAGCTGTGCCGGTTCTCGATCCAGCCATTGGCATTGTCGATCCGCCACATTGCATAGGGCAGATTCTCGCCGAGATGGCCGAGAATGATGTTGAGCCGCGGATGTTCGTCGAACAGGCCACAACCCATCAAGCGCAGCGCATGGACCGCGGTCTCGTGGCCGAATGCCCAGATCGGACCCAATAGCCAGGAATGCCCCTCGTAGATTTTGCCGTCGCGCGGCAGTGGATTGCGCGGATGCAGATAGAACGGCACATCGAGCCGCTCGACCATCGCCCAGAACGGCCGATATTGCGGCAGATCGTAATAGAGAACTTTGTCGCCGGCCTGCGAGAAACCGTTGACCAGCGCGCCGCGAAAGCCGAGCTCCTTGACGCAGCGCTCGAGCTCCCACGCCGCGCTATCGGGATCCTGCATCGCCAG
>JBPYFG010000011.1:0-6120 GCA_051986365.1 Xanthobacteraceae bacterium | reverse complement strand
CTTAAAGCCGCGCAAGGCCTGTTACTGACCACCTCGTTCTATTGGGACACCGACGACAAGACCCGCGAATGGTCGAAGCGCTTCTTCGCCAAGATCGACCGGATGCCGACGATGTGGCAAGCCGGCGTCTATTCGTCAGTAATGCATTATCTCAAAACGATCCAGGCGGCCGGCACCGACGAGCCGCTCAAGGTCGCGGCCAAGATGCGCGAGATGCCGGTTGAGGATTTCTTCGCACACAATGGGCATTTGCGCGAGGATGGGCTGATGGTGCACGACTTGATGCTGGTGCAGGTCAAAAAGCCGGAGGATTCGAAATACCCGTGGGATTATTATCAGATCCTTACGCGCATCCCCGGCGCACAGGCGTTCGGTCCGCCCAATCCGGCCTGTCCGCTGGTGAAAGGATGAGACTGCCGCTACGCGGTTGGGTAACGCAATTTGCGGCGATCGAGATAGCGCTGTGTCGCGCGCTCAGCCGCGGCTTTGCAGGACGCGCAAAACCCGAGAAGCGCAAAACCGGCCCACAGCAGCCATGACGCGAGTTCGAACGCGCTCGCGGTGAGCACGATTGCGGCGCGGCCGAGAAGTTTGACGATCGCCCGGGTCTTGCCGCCCTTGGCCGCGGCCAGCCGGCCCAGGCGCGACATGTCCTGCGGCTCTTGCGCGATCGCCAAGCTGTCGAGAGCCGCCTGGCTGCCGGCCTTGGCCTCGATGCGCCCGGTGTTCTGCGCCAGTCCAACGAGGCCGCCGGCGCCTTCGACCTTCACCGCTTCGCGCGCCACGCGCACCGCAAGCGCCGGATTGAGCCCGCCGGTCCGGCGCGCTGCTTTGACCACCGACATGCCGGCGCGCTCGGGCGCCGTTGCGCCGAAGCTCGCATAAGTGACGGCAGTGATCGCGATGCCGGCGCCGGCAAGGCCGAGAATCCACGGATCGTATTGCCGGCCGGTCAGATAGCGGGTGCCTTCGCGCGCGGCATCGCGGATGTCGCCGAACACGAAAAGATCGCCAAACGCGGTGCCAGCGAGGCTGGCGAAATCGGTCGGTTCGCCGGTCCATAGTCCGTGCGCGAAGCGGCCGGCGGTGTTAATCAAGGTGTGCTGATCCGCTTCGGTTTGTTTGACTTGGCTTGGAAGCGCCGGATCGATGGGCAGGTTGCGCTCGGCCGCGAGCGCGACAAAGCTTTGCGCCAAATCGACGTCGCCAGCGGCAAGCGCATTGCGGATTTCACGCTCGGCGACGTCGCGATCCAAGCTTGCCGCGAGCGCCTGGTCGGTGACAGCGACCGGATCGTCCGCTGCCGCCAGGCGTTGGTGTGCGGCAATGCCGCCGCGCAGGAAAAAGGCCGCGGCGATCGCGAACAGCACGCCAAGCGCGACGGCGGCCGCCGGATGGTGTCCAAGCGCGATAAGCCGATTCCGGTTTTCCATTGTGGTCGGGGTCCGAACCTGCCATAGCTGACGGGCATTTGCGGCTTTTTCACAACTCCCCCACCATTCTCTCCCCGGCAGTGGGAGAAATTCGGAGGGGAAGTTTCCGCCGATATGGTGCTTTTCTGCAGTGCGCACAATCACCAGCAAGCAATCAAGAGCATGACCGACAATATCGTTCCGCATTTCCACAATGATATTGGCGTTGCTGAAATTGAGATCGGCGCCAAGGAGTTCATGTGCATCGGCGCTATGCCGCCGTTCGACCATCCACATGTCTTTTGCGACATGGGCGACGACAATGAATACGTTTGCCCGTATTGTTCCACGCTTTACCGTTACAATGCGGCGCTCAAGCCTAATGAAGCGCGGCCGCCGGAATGCGCACTGAAAAGCGAACCAGTCTGATCGATTAGCGATGGCACTGCCGTCCTCGCGTACCGTCATTATCGCGGGTGCAGGCATTGGCGGGCTCACCGCGGCGCTGGCGCTGGCGCGCAGCGGTTTTCGCGCGCTTATTCTCGAACAGACCGAAAGACTCGAAGAGACCGGCGCCGGAATCCAATTGTCCCCGAATGCCACGCATATTCTTATCGGCCTCGGGCTGGCCGATCGCTTACAGCCGGACGTGGTGGCGCCGGCCGCAATACGCGTGCTTGGCGGGCGCAGCGGCCGCGAGATCGTGCGCATCCCGCTTGGCACAGGCGCGACGCAGCGTTACGGCGCGCCGTACTGGGTCATTCACCGTGGCGACCTCCAGGCGGCGCTCAGCGACGCGGCCGTGAAAGACCTCAACATCGTGCTTCGGCTCGGGATGAGCATGGAGGATTTTGCCACGCATCCGCATGGCGTCACCGTTTCCGCGCGCGGCGCCACCGGTCGATGGACCGAACACGGCCATGCACTGATCGCGGCCGACGGACTGTGGTCCGCCGCGCGAGCGCGCATCGCTTCGAAAACACCGCCGCGTTTTGGCGGCCGCACCGCCTGGCGTGCGCTCGTGCCAGCGGCGCAACTTGCGCCCGAGTTTCGCGAGCCGCTTGTTCACTTATGGCTCGGGCGCGATGCGCATCTGGTTCATTATCCGGTGAAGGGCGGCAAGCTCATCAATGTGGTGGTGATCACCGCCGACAATTGGAGCGGACCGGGTTGGAGCGAACCGGCGAGCCGTATCGATCTGCTGGCGCGGCTATCGCTACGGCGCTGGGCGCCGCAAGCGCATTCCGTCTTCCGGGCACCGGACGCCTGGCTCAAATGGGCACTTTATGAGACCGAGCCGCTCGCGCGTTTCGCGCAAGGCGCGGCCGCGCTCTTAGGGGATGCGGCGCATGCAATGCTGCCGTTCCTGGCGCAAGGCGCGGCCATGGCCATCGAAGATGCCGCCGTTGCGGCGCAGTGCCTTGCCAGGATGCCGGACGATCCGGCCGCCGCCTGGGAAAGTTATTCGGCGATCAGGCGCGGCCGCACCCGCAAAGTGCAGCGGCTCGCCGCGCGCAACGGCAAGCGCTATCACCGCACCGGCGCCACGGCTATGTTGCGGAACACCGCGATGCGGCTCCTCGGCGGCGAACGGCTCTTGCGGAATTACGATTGGCTGTATGATTGGCGCCCACCCGCCGGATTGTCGATCACCTGATCGGCGCGACAAAGCGGAACAATGACCACAGGCGAAACTCTTTTCCCGACGACGATTGCCGGCAGTTTGCCCAAGCCGGCTTGGCTTGCGGCGCCGGAAAAACTGTGGGCGCCGTGGCGGCTGCAAGGCGCCGAACTCGCCGCCGCCAAGGACGATGCCACGCTGCTCGTGCTCAAAATTCAGGAGGACGCTGGGATCGATATCGTTACCGACGGCGAGCAGGCGCGCCGGCACTTCGTGCATGGCTTCCTCGAAGCGGTCGATGGCATCGACTTCGACAAGCGCGTCGAGATGGGAATCCGCAACGACCGCTACAAAGCAATGTGCCCCACCGTGGTCGGCCCGCCGCGTCTACGCGCCCGCGTTCATGCCCGCGAAGCGCAGCTCGCCCGCGCCCATACCAGAAAAAAACTCAAATTCACGCTGCCGGGCCCAATGACGATCGTCGATACTATCGCCGATGCCCATTACGGCGACCGGGTGAAGATGGCGATGGCGTTCGCCGCGCTGCTCAACGAAGAGGCGCGCGGTCTCGCCGCCGACGGCCTTGATGTCATCCAATTCGACGAGCCGGCCTTCAATGTCTATATGCAAGCCGCCGCTGGCTGGGGTATCGAGGCGCTGCACCGCGCCATCGAGGGGCTCACCTGCAAGACCGCGGTTCATATCTGCTACGGCTACGGCATCCCCGCCAATATTCAATGGAAGACGACGCTCGGCGCCGAGTGGCGGCAATACGAGCAATTCTTTCCGGCGCTGGCCAAGAGCCGCATCGATCAAGTGTCGCTGGAGTGTATCCACTCGCACGTACCGATGAGCGTGCTCAAGCTTCTCGATGGCAAGGATGTCTTGATCGGAGCAATCGATGTGGCTAATGACGCAATCGAGACGCCCGAAGAGGTTGCAGAGGTTATCGCCGCGGCGGCTGAATTTGTGCCGCCACATCGGATCGTTCCATGCACCAATTGCGGCATGGCGCCAATGCGCCGCGACATCGCCGCGGCGAAGCTACAAGCGCTCGCCCGCGGCGCAGCGCTAGCACGGCGGAAATTTGGTTGACCTCGGCCGCTACTTCGTCTTTTGCCGAAGCATCTCGCGCATGACCACGGCATGGCTGAGATCGACCTCGCGCGTAGCGGTTATCAGCGTCGCGGTACGGCCTCTCACCATCGCGCGCAGTGCGTCCAACTGGTCTTTATGTTCGGCGAGCTCAGCCCGGTAGCGGCCGCGAAATTCGGCAAAGCGCGACGGCTCATGGCCATACCATTTGCGTAAATCCGTCGAGGGCGTGAGCTCGCGGGGCCAAGCATCGACTTTCAGTTTCGCTTTGGACACTCCGCGTGGCCAAAGCCGATCGATGAGAATGCGCACGCCATCCTGTAGGCTTGGCTTATCGTAGGCGCGCTTGATCGCGATCGATGAGGCGCGCCGCTTTGGACGCGGGGTGCGTGCACTGCGGCTCGGCCCCTTCATCGATTGCTGCGCGAGATAACGTCGATCAGTTCGGCGACCTTGCGGCGCTGGTCGATCTTGTTACCGGACGCGATAGCATTCTCAACGCAATGCGCCGCATGATCGGCCAGAATTTCCTCCTCGGCGCGCCGTAACGCCGCGCGCACCGCCGAAAGCTGAGTCACGACATCGATGCAGTAGCGATCGTCTTCGACCATGCGCGCAAGGCCGCGCACCTGGCCCTCGATCCGCCGCAGGCGCTTGAGCACCGAAGTCTTGGCAATTGTTCGCATGCATCCTATATACCCCTACCGGGTACCCGTTTCAAGGCGTTCACAATCGTGCAGCCGGCGCATTCTTCAGCTGAGATCGATCCGGTGTGCGGGATGAAGGTTGATTCCGCGACATTCGCGCATCGTTATACGCATAGCGGGCGCCTTTATCATTTCTGTTCGGCTCGCTGTCAGACGAAGTTCGCCGAGCAACCAGAGAAATTCCTCTCCGTGCGCGGCCGCTCGCCAATATCACCTGCGGGCACTATCTACACTTGCCCGATGCATCCGCAGATCCGACAGCCGGCGCCCGGCAGTTGCCCAATTTGCGGCATGGCGCTCGAGCCCGTGACCAGCGGCGAAGACAGTGGTCCCAGTCCCGAGCTGATCGACATGACGCGACGCTTCTGGATCGGCGCCGCTCTGGCCGTCCCTGTCGTCATCCTGGAAATGGGCGCGCACCTTCCTGGGCTGAACCTCCACCATTTCGTCTCGCCGTCCTTGTCGGTTTGGATCCAGTTCCTGCTCGCGGCGCCGGTCGTGCTGTGGGCCGGTTGGCCATTCTTTGTCCGCGGCTGGGTGTCGGTGCGCAACCGATCGCTGAACATGTTCAGCCTGATCGCCCTTGGCATCGGCACCGCTTACCTTTACAGCCTCGCCGCGACCCTCGCGCCTGGCCTGTTCCCGGACAATTTGCGGCAAGACGGCGTCATTCCAGTTTATTACGAGGCCGCCGCCGTCATCACCGTGCTTGTTCTTCTCGGCCAGGTTCTGGAGCTGCGCGCACGCGAGCACACCGGCGGCGCCATTCGCGCTCTACTCAATCTCGCTCCGAAAACGGCGCGGCGCATCCGACGCGACGGCGGCGACGAAGATGTGCCGCTTGAAACAGTTCAAGCCGGCGATCGCTTGCGCGTGCGCCCTGGCGACAGTGTGCCGGTCGATGGCGTGGTGCTCGAGGGCCGTAGCGCAATCGAGGAATCCATGGTGACCGGCGAATCAATGCCAGTGGAGAAAGCACCAGGCGCCACAGTGATCGGCGGCACCATCAACGGCACCGGAAGCCTCATCATGCGCGCCGAGAAAGTAGGCTCGGACACGATGCTGGCACGTATCGTCCAGATGGTCGCCGAAGCGCAACGCAGCCGTGCGCCGATTCAACGCCTCGCCGACATCGTCTCCGCCTGGTTCGTGCCGGCCGTCATCGTCGTCGCTGTCGCGTCATTCATCGTCTGGATGATCCTTGGACCGCCACCGGCTTTCGCCTATGCGCTCGTCGCCGCCGTATCGGTCGTCATCATCGCCTGCCCCTGCGCGCTGGGACTCG
>JBPYFG010000010.1:0-12949 GCA_051986365.1 Xanthobacteraceae bacterium | reverse complement strand
CGCAAAGCGAAGTTTAGATTTTCTTTGGCTTGAGCTGACGGGAAAGTGCAATTTACGTTGCAAGCACTGTTACGCGGACTCCAGTCCTGAACGCCCGCTTTACGAGCACATGTCTGAGCAAGATTGGGAAAATATAATTGATCAGGCGGCGGTGCTGGGGTGTCGCGCGCTGCAATTTATTGGTGGCGAGCCGACAATGCACCCGGCCTTACCCGCTCTAATCGAACGGGCGCGCGTGCGAGGTTTCGAAACCGTGGAGGTTTATACCAACGGCACGATGTTTCATCCGCGGGTCAAAGAAGCATTTATTAGGCACCGCGTTGATCTTGCATTTTCAGTATATGCAGCAAGTCCGGAAATTCACGATCGAGTGACGCAGCGGCGGGGGAGTTTCGAACGAACCCTGCAATCAATTAGGTGGGCGCTTGAAGCGCAGCTTTCGGTCCGTGCTGGCATTATTACGATGAGCGATAACGCCGGAGAAACGGAACGAACCCAGGAAACGTTACGCGCGATGGGCGTGGCCCACATTGGGACTGATCGTGTCCGGGGCGTGGGCCGGGGTTTGTCGCCCAATGATCCAGAGGCTCAACTCGACGAACTATGTGGGGCATGCGCCAACGGAAAACTCGCGGTCACCGCAAGCGGACAAATATTTCCGTGCGTTTTTTCTCGCTTTTGGCCTGTGGGCCATGTCCGGGAAACGCTGCAAAGCGCTATCGAAGGTTCCGCTGATTGAATTTGCGAATCGGATGGCGGGCACACCGGCTGGCCGGAAACGCGAGCGAATTCCGGACTGTCCGCCAAACCATCCATGTAAGCCGCAGTGTCGCCCAAATATGGAGCCTTGCGACCCTCTTTGGCCATGCGACCCTTGGCTATCTTATAAACCTGATTCTGAGCCACGAAAAAAGAAACGGCCCCCAAAAAGGAAACGCCCAGTCAAAGGGAAATAGCCCGTGTTCGTTAGGCGGTTCTACGATTCCAGCTCCCGCAGCTTGAAGCGCTGGATCTTGCCGGTCGCGGTACGCGGCAGATCCGGCCGGACGTCGATCCAGCGCGGATATTTCCACGGCCCGGCGCAATTTTTCACATGCACGCGCAAGGTTTCGAGGAGCCGCTCGTCGGCGGCAAAGCCGTTGCGCAGCACGATGAAGGCTTTCGGCTTGATCAAGCCGTCGGCATCCTGTTTGCCAATCACGGCGGCTTCGAGAACGGCCTCGTGCGAGGCGAGCGCCGCCTCGACTTCGAACGGTGACACCCACATGCCGCTGACCTTGAACATGTCGTCGGTGCGACCGCAGTAATGGTAATAGCCGTCGCTGTCGCGGAAATATTTGTCCCCGGTGAAAGTCCATTCGCCGGCAAAGGTACGCCAGCTTTTGGCGCGCTGGTTCCAATAGCCTTCGCCGGCGGTGGCGCCGCGCACGACGAGCTCGCCGATTTCGCCATCCGCGGCTTCACGCCCCTGTTCGTCGACGATTTTCAAATCGTAGCCCGGCACCGGTTTTCCGGTGGTGCCGTAGCACACGTCGTCGGGCCGGTTTGATAAGAACGTCTGGAACATTTCGGTCGAGCCGATGCCGTCGAGCACATCGACGCCGCTGGCCTGCCGCCAGCGCTCGCCGAGCGCGCGCGGCAATGGCTCACCGGCGGAGATGCAGAGCCGCAGCCGGTCGGAGCCGGCGCCGCGGGTCATGTCTTTGTGCGCCAATAGAGACGCGTAGAGAGTTGGCACGCCGTAGAAAATCGTCGGCCGCTGCCGCCGCATCACATCGAACACCGCTTCCGGCGTCGGCCGCTGCGGCAGCAATATGCTGGTCGCACCGACCGACAGCGGAAAGGCCATGGCATTGCCGAGTCCATAGGAGAAGAACAGCTTGGCGGCAGAGAACGCCACGTCATCCTCGCGGATGCCGATGATGTGGCGCCCCATCAGCCGCGCCGCCGCGAGCGGGGTGGTGTGAACGTGCTTGACGCCCTTGGGCTCGCCGGTCGAGCCCGACGTGTATAGCCAGAACGCGACGTCGTCCGAGAGCGTCCGCGCCGTGAACACGTCGTCGCGGCCGCGTGCTACGAGCTCGGTGAAATCATGCACGTCACGGCGCGCCGCGGCGAAGGCGGCGCGATCATCGGCGCTGCTGCCGATCAATATGATCGTGCGCAGCCGCGGCAGGCGGTCGAGGATCGGCAACAGCGTCTTGGCAAGCGATGCCGAAGCGACGATTGCAGAGGCCCGGCTGTCGGCGAGGATATAGGCGTATTGCTCGGCATTGAGCAGCGTATTGAGCGGCAGCGCCACAATGCCCGCGCGCACGCCGCCCCAAAATGCCACCGGAAAATCGACCGTGTCGTAAAGCAGAAGCGCAAGCCGCTCTTCCGGCCGCAGCCCGATATCGAGTAGCGCGGAAGCGAACCGGCAGCTGCGCGCTTGCAAGTCGCCGTAGGTCAGGGTGCGGTCGGCGTCGATGAAGGCGGTTTTGCCGGCGAGCCCGCGCTGGACCGGCGCATCGATCAGATCAGTGGCAGCATTGTATGGCCGCCGCTGCAGCAGGTCTTCCAGCATGGACGCTCCCCGCCCCGACGCAAGCCCGCGTTGGCTGTCTCTCACCCCCGCGTGCACTGCATTTACGCCGAACAAAGCCTAATGCGCTGCGCTACCGGGTGCAACGCGCGTTGCTTTAAGCGAAGTGTGCAAGGCTTTCTTGCCAGAACGGGCATTTTGGAGGAGATTTGCCAAAACGAACGCAACGGAGGCTACACCGATGGACATTATTCCTCTGCGTCCCGGATTCGGTGCAGAATTGCGCGACGTGACGCTCGCCGACGTCGCCGCACACGATGCGGCTTATCAGGCAGTGCGGACGGCATTCGAGGAGTATTCGGTCCTGGTGTTCCGCAATCAGGATGTGACCGACGAGAGCCAGCTCGCATTTTCGCGCCGCTTCGGTCCGCCGGAAACAACCAAAGTCGGATCGCTCGGCACTGGAACGCATTTCGTCATTCTCACCACGGTCGGTCCGGACGGCAAAGTCGTACCGGCGGATCATCGCTACGCGATGCGCAACAAGGCCAATCAGCTCTGGCACACCGACAGTTCGTTCAAAAGCGTGCCGGCGCTGGCGTCGATCCTGTCGGCGCGTATCATTCCCGACAACGCCGGCGAGACTGAATTCGCATCGACGCGACTTGCCTTCGAGCGGCTTGACCCGGCAATGCGCGACAAATTTGAAAATTCCTTCGCTTGGCACCATTACGGCCATTCGCGCAAAAAAATCGCCGAAGGCCTCGCCACCACCGAAGAGCTCGCGGCACTGCCGCCGCAATGCTGGCGCATGGTCTGGAGGAATCCGGTCAATAACCGCGGCGCGCTTTATCTCGCCTCACACGCCTATGCAGTCGAAGGCATGGATCCGATCGCGGGCGAGAAATTGATCGACGAGCTCACCACCGCGGCCACCGCGCCCAGCACGACTTACGTCCATGCGTGGCGCGCCGGCGACGTGGTGATGTGGGACAATCGCGCCACCATGCATCGCGGCCGGCCATGGCCGGCGCATGAAGCGCGCTACATGGTGCGCACCACGATCTCGGCGACCGCGGTGGATGGATTGGAATCGATGCGCCCGCCGCCGCGGCTCGCGGCGGAGTGAATTGTCTACTCTGCAGCGACGGCAGCGCGCGAAGTAAGAGCGTCCCGCTCCATCTCGCGGCGGACGCGTACGGCCTCCACAGAAGAATCGAGCGCGACGCCGGCCGCAGTTAAAATCTCGCCAGCGGCGACGTCGCGTGTCAGCTTGACATGATGCGCCAGTCCAATCGGCAGGGCGCCGCGCTCGAGGCTACGCGTTGCCGGAATGAGCTTGGCATAGACGGTGTAGCCGCCTTCACCGTCGAGCGTTTCGCCGGCTTTGAGCGCGCGCTTGGCCACCGCCACGGCATCGCCGCGCCAGGCGCGGCACGATCCGGTCGGCTCGCGGCGGAGCGCCGCATTGAGCACCGAAATCGACAATTCGAGCCCGATCAGATGAAAGGGCTTGTACATGGCCGCATAGCGCCCGGTGGCGTCGGTCGGCAGCCCGTATTGCTTGAAACAGGCGGCGGCATAGTCGTTCGCGGCCTTGAGCACGACGTAAACACCCCAGCGCAGATCGCGCTGCACCGCGCTGCCGTCGCGCGCGAGCGAGGAAACGACCTCGACCATGCCGTCGCGCTCTAGAACGCCGCCCAAGTCTTTTGGCCGCAGCACGGTTGCGAGCGCGTCGGCGCCGCACGGCGGAAAAAGGAGACCATCTCCCGGCACGGCGAGATCGCAGGCATTAGCGACCGCCGCCATCTCGATGGCCGATTTGGTGCCATCGAGAAAGGAATTGAACATTTGCGAATTCATGCCGGCCGCCCGCGCCTCCGCGGCGGTCAGCCCGTAATGCTCCCAGACGCCGTCCGGCGTCACCGCGTGATAGGCCGGCAGATATTTGGTGCCTTTGCCGGCAGCAGCGACGATAAAACCAGCCGAACGCGCCCAATCCACCATCTCGGCGATCAGCGCCGGCTGATCGCCATAGGCGAGCGAGTAGATCACGCCGGCGGCTCGCGCTTTGGCGGCGAGCCATGGCCCGGCGAGCGCATCGGCTTCGACATTGACCATGATGATCGGCTTGCGCGCCTCGATCGCGGCGAGCGCGTGGGCGATGCCGGCGCCTGGATCGCCGGTTGCTTCGACCACGACTTCGACGCGCTCGTGGTTGCAGGCGTCGCCTCCGCGCGCGGAAAATTGCGTGCGCGCGATACGCCCCGCATCCCAACCCACGGTACGGCACGCGGCCTTGGCGCGATCGATGTCGCGGTCGCAGATCAGCGTCACTTCGAGACCGGCGATCGACGGCACCTGGGCGAGAAACATCGAGCCAAATTTGCCGGCGCCGATTAGGCCGACGCGCACCGGCTTGCCGGCGTCGAGGCGGGCGGCGAGCAGCGATTGCAGGTTCATTGGATCGTCCTTTGTTTCCCGTCACCTTAGGGCGCCCGCGCCAGCGGGCCTCAAAGGGGGGCGGCCCCGGTGTCGCGGCCGGTCATCCTTCCAGGCTCGCGGGGTTTTACCATCGGGCCGGCCACTTCGCGCCGGACCCGTTGGCTCGCGCCTCAGGATGACGCAGCTACTCCGCCGCCACCTTGTGGGCGCGCGCATAAACCAGCAGCGCGTCATCGGCAACCGGGACGAGCGGCGTGAAATCGCGATGCGCGATCCATTCCGACCGGGTGAATTTGGTGATGTGGTTCGACACCGCGCATAGCGTCAAATAGACGATCTTGCGCGGATACGGCGTGATGTTCGGCGGCGAGGCATGCACCAGATTGCCGTGGAACATCAGGACCGAGCCGGCCTTGCCGGTCGGCGCCACGATGCCGCCTTCGGCGGCGAGCCGCGTCACCGTCTCTTTGTCGAGAGTCCATAACGGATAGGACGTGGTCAGCTCGTCGTGGCCGGCGGCGAGCACGCCTTGGCGATGGCTCCTGGGAATGAGCATCAGCGCACCGTTGATCGGCATCACTTCATCCAGAAACACCGCGATGTTCATGGCCCGCGGCTCCGGCATGCCGTCGTCGCGCGCCCAGGTGCCGTAGTCCTGGTGCCACTGCCACACGTCGCCTTCGAACGCCGCCTTGGCGTTGATCTTGAATTGATGGACATAGACGTCCTCGCCGAAGACTTGCCGCAGCGGCTCGAGCAGCCGCGGATGGCAGGCCAGCAGACGGAACGTCTCGTTGAAGGTATGCGCGGCAAACGCAGTGCGCGGCGCGCCCGATTTCTCTCGCCAGATCTCCTGGCGATCGAGTTTGAGGATCGCTTCGGCATCATCGCGCAGAAGCGCGATTTCCTCCTCGTTGAAGCAGTTCGGGAAAAACAGATAGCCGAGTTCGTCGAATTGTTTGAGCTCTGCCGGGCTGAGCGTCATGATACGGTCCTGACCTTGGCGCGTTTCCGAAATTGCGTTTTGATTGCGCTAAATTTAGCGCAAAGCGGGCATGGGTTCTACGTGCCGCGGAACTTAGGTTTGCGCTTGGCGTGAAACGCGTCAACGCCTTCACGGAAATCATCGGACTGCCGCAACCGGCTGTAACTATGGCCTTCCAGCTCGATGGCGGCCTGCAGATTGGTGTCTTCGGTGGCGTTGAGCAGCGCTTTCACCGTCCGCTGCGCCAGCGGCGAGAACGCGCGCAGTTCATCGACGAGGGCAGCCGTCGCCGCTTCCAGCTTGTCATCGGCCACACAATCGGTCGCGATGCCCCAATCGTAAGCCTGCTTGGCGGCGATCCGCCTTGAGCGCATTACGACATCCTTGGTGCGGGCGATGCCGATGATCTTTTGTAGGCGCGCCGAGCCGCCGGATCCTGGGATCTGCCCGAGTCGCTGTTCCGGAAGGGCATAGAGGCAGGTCTCGGACGCGATGCGAAAATCGCAAGCCAGCGAAATTTCGAAGCCGACACCGAAGCAAAAGCCGCGATTGGCGGCGATGACCGGTTTCATACAGCGCGCGGGCGCGGCGATGTTCCACGCCAGTTTCGAAACGAGCTCCGGCGAGGCCTGCAGAAAGCCCGCGATATTGCCGCCCGAGGAGAAATGCTCACCCGCCGCGCGTAGCACGATCACGCGCACGCGTGCATCCTCGTCGAGCGCCTCGAACACAAGGCGAAGCTGATCGCGTTGGTCCATCTCGATGACGTTAAGCGGCGGCCGGTCGAGCACGATGTCGGCGCGCTCGCGCGCGCCGTCGATCTCGACGCGAAAGCCGTCGAGCTTCGCCAAACGCGGATCGGAAAAGTGAGACGCCAAATCGTTCATGCCGCCGTTCCTTGCTGGTGTGGCGGCGCGCCCGGCTCGGCTGTGTAGTCGCCGGCGGCAAGCTTGCGGCGCAACAGTTTGCCGACCGGCGATTTCGGAATTTCGGTGACAAAGATATAGCGGCGCGGTCGCTTGAAATTGGCAAGGCCGGAGGTGCGGCAGAAAGCATCAAGCTCCTCGGCTTCGATCGCAGCGCGGCGCTTGACGAAAGCGGCAATGATCCTGCCCCAGCGTTCGTCGGGTAGTCCGACCACGGCGACTTCCGACACCGCGGCGTGCAGCGACAGGCAGGATTCGATCTCCACCGGAGAGATATTTTCGCCGCCAGTGATGATCATGTCGTCGACCCTTCCGGTGACGAAAATGTCGCCATCGGAATCGAGAAATCCGGTGTCGCCGGTGAAATACCAGCCTTGCCGCAGCGCTTTGGCGTCGGCATCGGGACGACGCCAATAGCCGTCGAAGGATTCATCGCCGGCAAGAAGCGCAATGATCTCGCCCTCTTCGCCGGGCGCGGCCAGTTCGTCCACGGATTTGGCGCCGAGTCTGACAACGCGCACCATCTGGTTGATCCCGGCGCGGCCGGCGGAGCCGGGCTTTGCCGGTGCGTTCTGCTCGATGGTAAACGTGTAGATCTCGGACGAGCCGTAATGATTGACGAACAAATCTGGCCGGAACGCAGCTTGCAATTTCTTGAGTAAGCCATCGGTCATCGGCGCGCCGGCAAAACCGAGCTTGCGCACCGAACCGGTGTCGGTTTCTGCAAAGGACGGATGGTGCACGAGGTCGTGATAGAGCGTCGGCACCAGATAAAGATTGGTCACGCGCTCGGTCGCGATCAGCCGTGAGGCTTCGGCAGGGTCGAACCGGCGCAAGCAAATAAAAGCGCCGCCGACAAGCGACATCGCCAATAGCGATCGGACGCCCATCGTGTGATAAAGCGGCATGACGCCGAGCGTCCGCTCGCCGCGGCCGTAAAGGTTTTGCGCGACATGCGCCAAAGCGGCGGCGCGCTCGGCGCGCTGCCGGCGCGGAACGCCCTTCGGCAGCGCTGTCGTGCCGGAGGTATAGAGCATCACCGACCAGGCCTCGGCATCGACGCGCGGGCGCGCCCCGGGTGCGTCGCCATCGGTGAGCGCGACGAAGGATGTCGCACCGGGCGAGACGCTGTCGAGCGCAATACGTGGCAACCGCGCCGCCGATGGCGATCCGCCAATCGCCGCCGCGGAGGTTTCCTCATAGACAACCGCTTTGGCTTCGGCGTCAGCCAGAAAGAAATCGAGTTCGGCGGCCGTTGATCGCCAGTTCACCGGCGTGATGATCACGCCGGCAAATTGACAAGCCCAGTGTAGGGTGGCGGCTTCCCAGCGGTTCTGCAGCGCGGTCACGATGTGATCGCCGGGCGCAAGTCCGAGCGAATCGAGGCCGGCGACCAGGGCCGAAATGCGCCGGTACCATTGCGTATAGGTTAAGCGCAGCTCACCATCGACGATCGCTAACGCGTTCGGATCCCGCGCAACGCTGCCGAGAAAACTGAGACCAAGGTCGAGCATGCCAGACAACCGGAACGGCGACTGTTTACCGCACCGGACATGATAGGCCATCGCCCCGCGATGAGAAACCGCGCGCCGCTTTAGCGCCGACTTAAGTTACTCGCGGGTCGGGAACAGCGCCGCCGGGAAATCGGCCGCCGAGCGGCGTGGGCGTTCGCGCGGCGTATAGTCCGGATGCGGATTTGGATCCGGTTCGACCGTCCGGCGGTAGAGATGCCAGGTCGCATGTCCGAGTACCGGCATCACCACCGTGAGGCCGACAAAGAACGGTATCGAGCCGATTACCAACAGCGCGGCGACGATCAATCCCCACAATGCCATCGGCAGCGGGTTTGCCGCCATAACCCGAAGCGATGTGTGTACTGCGACAGCGGCGCCGACGTCGCGGTCGAGCAGCAGCGGAAATGAAATCGCACTGATGGCGAGCACCAGCGCGGCGAACAGAAAGCCGATACCGCTGCCGACCACGATGAGCGTCCATCCGCGCGGCGTGGTCACTACGTCGTGTGCGAATTGCGTGATCGAAGCCGGCGGCGAATAGCCGAATACTGCGATATAGAGGGCTTCGGCGACCACCAGCCAGATCAGAAACAACGCCATCAGCAGCACGCCGAGCGCGATGATGGCGCCGAGCGAAGGCGAATGCAGCACATCGAGCGCATGGCCTGTCGAACTGTCGAGTCCGGCCTCGCGACGCCGGCTCAGCTCATAGAGACCGATGGCGGCAAGCGGCCCGACCAAAGCGAAACCCGCGGCGATCGGGAATGCCAGCGGCAATAGCGACATTGAATGCTCCAAAGTGAGGCCGATCAGAAAAATCCCAAGCAAGGGATAGATCACGCACAAAAACACCGCGTGGCTGGGGACCGCAGTGAAATCGTCGATGCCTCGGGCAAGCGCATAATAGATATCAGCTGGCGAAATGCGGCGAACGACCGGCTGCGCAGGACTCGTCGTCGCGCCGACAAGAATATGCGAATTGGCCATAGGCGCTCCTCCTGAACTCATTTGGTGGGGCGCGTCACGGGCCTGTTGTGAAAACGATTGCCCGCAAGCGGCCCGAGCTATACCGAAACATGATTCTCTCGCTGCCGCGGATATTCCTGTCAGGAGCGAAGCATGCTCGTCGTGTCAGTGATCATGGCATTTCACGCGATCCCGCACATCCCCGAACGCGTGCGGCGGCTTGCGGTTCAATTCACATTCCAGTGTGCGCCTGCCCGCACTGCACAATAACGAAAAGGGCCCCGATCCGGGAGCCCTTTCCGCCTTGATCACCGCGTCAACTCAGTCGCGGTGAGCCACGCTAGGTTAATGCCTAGTGGTGATGGAAGTTGCGGACGTGGCCGCCATGCCAGCCACCGTTCCAACCACCCCAGCCGCCGCCAACCACGATGTTGGGGCCGCCGTAATAGTTGTAGTAGCCGCACGGATAGCCGTAATAGCCGCAGTCATAATATGCAGGCGCGCCGACTCCGACGCCTACGCCAAACGGCCCCGCATAGAAACCCACCTGCGCCATTGCCGGCGCCGCCGGGGCCGCTGTACCAATTCCAAGCGCAAGCTTTCTCATTATCTCCTCCTGTGGCTGTTGCGCTCAAAAAGAGAAACGCGAAGCCGCGCGGCCACGTTCCCGGAAACACGCATTGCGCGCGGGAACTTGCATGAACAATATTTTAGAAAACAATTTGGAACCGCCCGGTCGAGGCTCTTCACTCGGCCGCTTGCGGCAGCACTTCCTGCTGTTGCGGCTCCTCTTTGTGGCCGCGCAGCCAATCCTGGAATCGGTCCAGATAAAGATAAATTACCGGCGTGGTGAACAGCGTCAACGCCTGGCTCAATGCCAATCCACCAACCATCGCGTAGCCGAGCGGCTGCCGAAGTTCGGAACCAGCGCCCTCGCTGAACATCAATGCCACGCCGCTTAATAGCGCGGTCATCGTCGTCATCACGATAGGCCGGAATCGGAGCAGGCACGCCTGTCTGATCGCCTCGCGCGGCTCCAATCCGGCGCGCTCGCGGTTGATCGCGAAATCGACCAGCATGATGCCGTTCTTCTTCACGATGCCGATAAGCAGGATGATGCCAATGATTCCGATCACCGACAGATCGAAGCCGCCTGCCAACAATGCCAACAGCGCGCCGACACCGGCTGAAGGCAGCGTCGACAAAATCGTCAGCGGGTGAATGTAGCTCTCATAAAGGACGCCAAGAATCACATAGACGACGACCAGCGCGGCGGCGATCAGAATTGGCTCGTTCGACAACGCCGCCTGAAACGCCTGCGCATTGCCCTGGAAGCTGCCGATCAGCGATTGCGGCATCCCGATCTCGGTGGCGGCCCGGTTGATTGCGTCGACCGCTTGGCCAAGCGCCACGCCAGGTGGCAGATTGAATGTCACAGTCACTGCCGGGAACTGGCCCGAATGCGACACTAGGAGCGGACCGACGTGAGCGGTATCGACCCGCACTACGGTCGAGAGCGGGACCAGTTGTCCATTGGTCGGTGCCTTGATGTAAAGGTCATCCAGCGTTCGCAGGTTGCCCTGCAACTCAGGCAGCACCTCAAGAACGACGTAATAGGAATTGTTGGTGAAATATTGCGTGACCTGATCTTGGCCAAACGCAGCGTTGAGCGTGGCGTCAATCTGCGCCGGTTGAATGCCGAACCGCGCCGCCGCATCGCGATTGATGGTGACGGTGAGCAGCGGCGCGCTGTTCTGGGCATCGGTCGCCACGTCGGCCAATTCCGGCAGAGTCTTTAGCTTCTCGGTCAGACGTGGCGCCCAGGTGTTGAGCTCATGCAGGTTCGGATCCTGCAACACATATTGGAATTGACCGCGCGCGATGCGCCCGCCCACCGTGATGTCCTGCGCCGGCTGCAGGAACAAGCGTACGCCCGGGACCTGCGCCAATTTCGGACGCAGCCGGTCAATGATCTGCGACGCCGAAGCGTTACGATCGTCGCGCAGCTTCAATCCGATGATGAAGCGGCCGGTATTCTGGGTGTTGCCGTAACTCGGTCCGAAGAACGAGCCGAAATCGGCGACGTCCGGATCCTGCGCGATCACATCCGAAAGCTCGCGCTGGATCTGCCGCATCTTCTGCGGCGAGACGTCCTGTCCTGCTTCGGAAATGCCAAGGATCATGCCGATGTCCTGAACCGGAAAGAAACCCTTCGGTATCATGACAAAGAGCACGCCGGTTACGGCGACCGTCGCGAAGAACACCATCAGCGTGGTGAATTGATGCCGCAACACCGCGTCAAGGCCGTGGCGATATCGGTCGAGAATGAAATCAAAGCCGCGCTCGATGACCCGATAAAGCCTGCCATGTTCTCGGTCATGTTCGCTGACCAGAAAGCGTGAGCACAACATCGGCGTCAGCGTCAAAGAAACGACAACAGAAACGACGATGGCTGCGGTGACGGTGATGGCAAATTCATGGAACAGACGCCCCACAATGCCGCTCATCAAGAGCAGCGGAATAAAGACGGCGATCAACGAAACGCTGATCGAAAGCACCGTAAAGCCGATCTCCCGCGCGCCCTTGATGGCCGATTGCAACGGCGTTGTGCCGGCCTCGAGGTGGCGGAAGATGTTCTCGACCACGACAATCGCATCGTCGACGACGAAGCCGACCGCGATCGTGAAGGCCATCAGCGATAGATTATCGAGCGAAAAGCCGGCGAGGTAGATGATCGCTGTTGCGCCAAGCAGCGACAGCGGCACGGCGGCGCCGGGAATGAGGGTGGCGTGGATGCTGCGCAAGAACAGCAAGATGACGAGCACGACGAGCGCGCACGACAAGAGCAAGGTGAATTCGACATCCTTGACCGATGCACGGATGGTCTGCGTGCGGTCGAGAATGGTGTTCAGATGAATGCCCGGCGGAATCAACGCATGCATCCGCGCCAGCGCCGTTTTTATGTTGTCGACCGTGTCGATCACGTTGGCGCCCGGCTGCTTGAACACGAGCAGCATGACGGCGGTCTGCTCGCGGTGCAGCGCGCCCAGCGTCACGTCCTGGGGCCCCGAGACGGCTTGGCCGACGTCATCGACGTGAACCGGGGCGCCATTACGATAATCGATAATCACCTTATTGTAGGCTTCCGGCTCAGTGAGCTGGTCGTTGGCGGCGATGGTGAAGCTTTGCTGCGGGCCGAGCAGCGTGCCCTTGGCGGCCTGGGTGGTTGCATTGGCGAGTGCCGCGCGCACGTCGGCGAGCGTCAGCTGGCGCGCAGTCAGCTTTCCAGGGTCGACCTGAACGCGAATGGCAGGCCGCTGCTGCCCGCCGATGATCACCTGCGCGACCCCGGAGATTTGCGAGATCTGCTGGGCGACAACGTTTTCGGCGAAGTCGTCCACTTTGGTGAGCGGCAGCGTGTCCGACGTGGCGGCCACAATCAGAATTGGGGAATCCGCGGGATTGACCTTGCGGTAGGTCGGCGGGGTGGAGAGCGTCTTCGGAAGCTGGTTGCCCGCGGCCGTGATCGCAGCCTGCACATCCTGGGCGGCGCCGTCGATGTTGCGGTTGAGATCGAATTGCAGCG
>JBPYFG010000009.1:0-2090 GCA_051986365.1 Xanthobacteraceae bacterium | reverse complement strand
CGCAACGCCAACCCGCGCCCCTATCGATGGAAGGCGGAGGGCGCCGCCATCCTCGAAAAAATCAGCCGTGCCCGCGCCGCGCTTGCCTTGACCGAAACCGCATGAATTATTTAAGAGCAATTGAGAGTTGGGATATTAGTGTGTTTTTGCTCCGCTCCAGCGTCGGCGCGGTTATTGTGCCAGGGCTGACGTTGTTGATGCGTATGGCGAGCCGCGCGGCCGGTGCGAACTTCATCGGGCGGCTCCTGTGAAAGAAGCAACCGACGAAGAGGGAGCGCCGTAGGCTTGCAGGCCCTCCGCACGCGAGACCTTTCCAACGTAACCCAACTCGCGGCGTGCTGCGGCGTCATTAACGCTGAACTCACGCCCGATCATGCGCATCATCGAGCGGGAAACTGGCGGGTCGCCTTCTCTCCGCGTAATGACCCAAACAGCGTCCACTACCCGGCCAATAGTTGATGCGAGCCAATAGGGCATCGAGCGCAGCTTATCTATGGAAAGCCCTTGCAAGCTCGCAAGCGAGGCGATGAACTCGCGGAAAGTCTGCTTTTCTGGATCGGCGATGAAGAAGGCGCGGCCGCCATCGCCGCGCTCAAGCGCGCATTCCACGGCTTCCACCACATTGTCAGCATGGCAGGTTGAAAAGGCATAGTCACCGCGATCGACGAAGGCGAACTGCCCGGAGTTTATCGCAGCCGGAAGCTCGCGGCTGAACGGATCGCCCGGCCCCCAGATCGCCGGCGGGCGAAGAGCGATCGTGCGAAAGCCGGGTTTGTCAGCTTTCAGAACCAGTGGTTCGGCCCGTGCCTTGCTCGCCAGATAGGCAGAGAAATGATTCGGGAATGTGGGCGCACTTTCATCCGCGTTTCGGATCGGCGAGCCGGCATCATCCATGATGATTCCCGCCGCGCTGATGTAGACAAAGATTTGCGCACCGGCAGTCTCAGCGGCTTTCAGCAGCGCTGCGGTGCCATCGACATTGGTGCGGAAGAAGGGTTCGCGAGGCCCTGAGAAGCGGAACAGGGCGGCTGCGTGGACAACCGCGTCGATCGCAGGCAATGCCAGAGGCGCGCTGCTTTCCAGATCGGCGTCAACCGGCGTCGCGCCCATGGCCTTTAGCTTGGCGTGAGAGGATGCAGAGCGCGTGAGGGCAAATATCTGGTGGCCATCCGCCGCAAGTTTCGGGATCAGGCGGCCGCCAAGCAGGCCCGTTCCTCCCGTGACAAGAATTTTCATTGCGATAGTCCTTTTGTTTCAGGAGCAGCTTCGCCTCGGTGGGCGAACTTGTACGACATCGAGGTCGGGACACTAGTGCATTCTCAAGCGCCTATAAGCGGAGAACGGGAACTTCACCCGGAAAGGTTCGGCTACGCTTGTGCACAAAATCGGCGAGTACTGGATAGCGCACAGGGGGGAACTTTTGCCACGAGCGGCCAACACATGCCCGCTTGGTTACTGGCCCCAAAGCTCCGAGATGACCGGCGCTTTGCCGAAGAACGCAGGCTGGTCGAGGATCTCGACCATGAAGCGTGCGACCTCTGCACGGCCGATCGTCATCGCGGGTTTAGACAGACCGTCGCAGGAAACGATCAGTTTCCCCCGAGATCGGCGGTTCGTCAGTATCGCAGCCCGCACGCACGTCCAAGCCAACCCGGACTCTCGCAGGAGAGCCTCCTGTGCCTCGTGATCGTCGTAGCCGATTCCCAGATTGGTCCATCGGATTAACAGACGTACGACGGCCGGTGCGAGCGCAAACGAATCGCCTACACCGAGCGCGGAGAGCACCACGATACGCCGCGCGCCGCTGCAACGCATGGCGGTGAGGGCATTGCCGATCGAGTGCGTCATGAGCATCGGCGGACTCATGGGCCGGGCCCACGGGAGGTCCGATGCGCGACTGTTATCCAACGTGCTTATAACGGCTTCGCACCCGCGGATAGCGGGCAGCACGTCATCGCCGTTTTCGGGGGTGCCGCGAACGACGGAGAGCTTCGGAGACCGGGCCAAGATTTTCTCGGGCGTGCGCGCGAGGGCTACGACGTCATGTCCGGCCCCGAGCGCGTATTCCAGGACCCAACGTCCGGTTCGCC
>JBPYFG010000008.1:0-2219 GCA_051986365.1 Xanthobacteraceae bacterium | reverse complement strand
CACTCTCGGACGTTGCGAGACGCCCGGCGCCATGTCCGCTTTGACCCATACCGGAGCGAAAGCGACGCCGCGGTCGTGACGGCAGCGGGGCCGAACGTCGGCGATCACACGAGCCTGAACGGGTTGTCGGGATAGGCAAAGAACGCAATCGGCATATTCGAGCCCACCAGGCGCATTATGCCGGTGCGACCACAAAGCCGGCGCGTGGAAAATGCACGCAAACCTCGCCGATCTCCCGATCACTGCGTCGGATCACGATCTCATGGACGTCCGAGGCGACCAATTCACCAACAACCGGATCGCGTCCGGTATCGTCCGGCGTGACGGTAACGGTCTGGCCAGCTTTCCGACCGATGGGATCCCGCGGATCGACGGTCTCCCTGGCAATCGATGTGGCATCCCTTGCTACGTCAAGCGCTTGTTGCGCGCTCATTTGGCTTCGGCTTCCATGGCCGATGGCCGCGATGCGCTCAGCCCAGGTCAGGAGCCTCGGAAGGCCGTCGAGCGGCGGCGCCGCCGATCCGAAATTCTGCTGCAAGAACCAAACCGGATGATAGGCGGCGAGATCGGCGAGGCCAGCGGCAGCGCCTTGCAAGAACGAGCGCCCGTCAGCCAGCATCTGATCCAGCCAACCGAAATGCGCGCGCAACTGATCAAGCAGGTTAGGCACCGCCGCCATCATTGCGATGGGATCGATATTTCGACCCGAGAACTTGGCCCGGTCTTCGAGAAAACCCTCAGGCAACGCGTCGGGTTTCTTCGCGAACAAGATGCCGGCAGCCGGGCTGAAGGTTGTCTTCTCGGCCCACCAGGCAAGCGCGTCGGCCGCACCGCGACCGGCCGGATAAAAGCTTGGGCTGGGATGTCGGCGCTCGAGTTCGCGCATGATCAACTGGCTGTCGCAATAGATGTCCGCGCCAATCTGCAGGACCGGCGTCCTGCGATAGCCTCCCGTCAGCCTCGTCAGATTCGGTTTCGGCATGATGACGGGAAGCTCGACCGATCCCCAAGCAAGACCCTTGAGGCCAAGCCCGGTCCGAACTTTCTCCGAATAGGGAGAAATGTCGTAATGATGCAGGATGATGTCGGTCATGGGAGGGACCCTTCGGCGTGATGATGCGATCGATAGTGCGGATTCACCCTCCTGCCCCGGATGAAATCGTTCACGGCGGCAGCGACAGGATCCGGTTGCTCGATGATCACGAAATGCCCGGCGCGAGGGATATCGACGACTTGCGCTCGCTCGCCCAACTGATCCCGCAGCGCGTGTCCATTGGCGGGCGGGGCGACGATGTCATCGAGGCCTTGAATCACCAAGAGCGGAGCGTTGCCGCCGGTCCACCATTCGTCCCGCGGCACTCCTTGGCTGGTCGTCAGGTGCGCAATGTGAACCTGCGGCCAGCACTCGACTGACGTGAGGACGCTCGGATCGGAGGCCGGAGATAGCCAGCGCGCGCCGAGCGCGACGCATTCCGGCCCCGTCAGCTTGGTCGGTGGTGCGTCTCGGAACCCAGAGCCCAACGGTGTTGGAGGGCCAATCAAGCCGCCCGCCGCGATAAGGATGACGCCGCGCACCATCGCAGGACAGTCAGCCGCCAAGCAGCGGGCAATGCGGTTACCGAAGGCGTGACCGAGGATGTGAACGGGGCCGCACTGGAGGGCCTCAAGAACTCCGGCAACGTCCGACGCAAGATCGTGAAGGGTCACGTTGTTCAGCGGACCCCGGCTGTCTCCGACGCCCCGCATGTTGATGGCGATGATCTGCAATCCGGGAAGACGCTCTCCAAAGCGTTCCAGATAGCGCGTGCTGCACCCAGCGTTGGCGAGCACGACAAGCGGATCACCCGATCCGTTGACGGTGCATTCGAGGCTTGCCGCACCAACACCGATTGTTTGAGTCTGCGCCATTCTGAACCTCCGTATCTCGTCCCTACCGAGGTGCTTTCTCTCGGTCAGAAATAGCGAGGGCGTCGGAGCGTTGCTCGCCGGGACGGGACTCCATCCCCTGACGGCGCTTTGGGGAGTCGCCGCGGCATGGTATGGTACCGCGGTGATGTCGATGGATTTTGCGGAATGCGATCGCGCGCGCGTTGCGCGTGATTCCAGCTACGACGGTCGATTTTTCACCGGGGTCCGGACCACCGGCATTTATTGTCGACCCGTCTGCCCCGTGCGCCCGGCAAGGTCGACCAACGTCCAGTTTTTTCCGTCCGCTGCGG
>JBPYFG010000007.1:0-3019 GCA_051986365.1 Xanthobacteraceae bacterium | reverse complement strand
GGCGGCCGCGAAGTGGCGCTCGCGACGGTCGTCGAAACCTGGGGCTCGGCCCCGCGGCCGGTCGGCTCGAACCTCGTCATCGACGCTGAAGGCAATTTCCTTGGCTCGGTATCGGGCGGCTGCGTGGAAGGCGCGGTCGTTACCGAGGCGCTCGATGTGATCGAAAGCGGCAAACCGAAAATGCTGGAATTCGGCGTCGCCGACGAGACGGCCTGGCAGGTCGGCCTGTCCTGCGGCGGTACGATCCGAGTCTATGTGGAGAAAGTGGAGTGATGTCATTCCGGGGCTCCGCTGAAAGCCGAGAGCCCGCAATCCATAACCGCGGAGCATGAGATCATGGACTGTGATTATGGATTCCGGACAACCTCGCTCCGCTCGGTTTCCGGAAATGACTGCTGAAACACCATGAAGCTCGATATCCTCACCGCATTGAATACCGAACGCGCCGCGCGGCGCGCCGCGATTGTCATCACCAATATCGAGAACGGCAAGCAGCGCTTCGTCAAAGCCGCCGAGATCGGCAAGGACCCGCTGCGCGCGGCGCTTGCCGAACGTTTGCGCACTGGCAAGAGCGGCATGGCCGAGACTGCGGAAGGCCGCGTCTTTCTCACCGTCTTCGTGCCGGCGCCGCAGCTTGTGATCACCGGCGCGGTTCATATCAGCCAGACTTTGGCGCCGATCGGCAAGTTGCTCGGCTACGACGTTACCATTGTCGATCCACGCACGGCTTTTGCGTCTGTCGAGCGTTTTCCGGAAGTGAAAGTTATTGCCGAATGGCCGGACAAAGCGCTGCCGGAATTAAACGTCGACCGCTATACCGCGTTTGTAGCGCTCACGCATGATCCAAAGATTGACGATCCGGCGCTCCGCCATGCGCTGTCGCGCGATTGTTTTTATATCGGCGCGCTGGGCTCGCGAAAAACTCACGCCCGCCGCGTCGAGCGGCTCAAGGCGCAAGGCTTGAGCGAAACGGATATCGCGCGCATCCACGCGCCGATCGGGTTCGATATCGGCGCGGTGTCGCCGGCGGAAATCGCCGTCGCGATCATGGCCCAAATCACCGAACGGCTGCATGTGGTGGCTGACGTCGAATCCTCAGGTGAACGGGTCGCCGCGCCCGCGACGGCGGCATCATGAAATTCGGCGCGGTGCCGCTGAAAGAAGCGCTCGGCGCGACCGCCGTGCACACTATTCGTCAGGACGGGCTTGTCCTCAAAAAAGGCACGCCGATCGGACCGGCCGAGATCGCGGCTTTGCAGGCTGCCGGCATCAAGGAGGTCGTGGTCGCGCGGCTGGAGCCGGGCGACGTTTCCGAGGACACCGCCGCCGCCGAGATCGCCAAAGCGGTTGCCGGTGAGGGCGTCCATGTCGACCGCGCCTTCACCGGCCGCGCCAATTTGTTCGCGCACACGGCCGGTGTCCTTGTTGTCGATAAGGATGCCATCGACCGCCTCAATCGGGTCGACGAGGCGATCACGCTTGCGACGCTGCCGGCCTACAAGCCGGTGGTCGCCGGCGAGATGATCGCGACCGTGAAAATCATTCCATTTGCAGTCAGCGGTCCGGCCCGCGATGCGGTGCTGGCGGGTGTGACGAAGCCGTTGCTGCGGGTTGCGCCATACCGGGTCCGCAAAGTCGGAATCGTATCCACGCTACTGCCGGGACTTGCCGGCAAGGTGATCGACAAGACCCTGAAAATCACCGCCGAACGGCTGGCGCCGGCGGGCGCGGCAATTATCGCCGAGCGGCGCGTGCCGCATGACCGCGATGCGGTCGCTCGCGCCATCGATGAGGTGCTCAAAGCCGGCGCCGAACTGGCGATCGTGTTCGGCGCTTCGGCGATCGCCGATCGCCGCGACGTGATCCCCGCAGCGGTGGAAGCGATCGGCGGCCGCGTCGAGCATTTCGGCATGCCGGTCGATCCCGGCAACTTGTTGATGATCGGCAGCGCTGGTGAAAGGGCTGTGCTCGGCGCACCAGGATGCGCCCGCAGTCCCAAGGAGAACGGCTTCGATTGGGTGTTGATGCGGCTCCTCGCCAAATTGCCGGTGCAGCGTCACGACATCGCCGAACTTGGGGTCGGCGGGTTACTGATGGAAATTGTTACGCGTCCGCAGCCGCGAGAAGAACCGCTACACGCTGGCCGCTCAATCGCGGCACTCGTGCTCGCCGCCGGGCGCTCGAGCCGCATGGGCGGACCAAACAAACTCCTTGCCGAGCTCGGCGGCCGGCCACTCGTGCGCATGGTCGTGGAGGCGGCTCTCGCCTCGCAGGCGCGCCCAGTGCTGGTGGTGACCGGACATCAGCGCGAGCGGGTCGAGGCGGCGCTCGCCGGCCTGCCGGTTACTTTCGTCCACAATCCAAATTACGCCGAAGGGCTCGGCACATCGCTGAAAGCCGGTATCGCGGCCATGCCGCCGGAGGTCGATGGCGTCGTCATCTGTCTCGGCGACATGCCGCAGGTGGATGCGGACCTGATCAATCGGCTGATCGGCGCGATCGATCCGGACAAAGGCGCGCTTGTGGCGGTGCCGACGATCGAGGGCAAACGCGGCAACCCAGTGGTCTGGTCGCGCCGTTTCTTTCCCGATCTCATGGCCGTCGAAGGCGATGTCGGCGCGCGCCACCTGATCGGCCGCTACGGTGAAGCGGTCGTCGAGTTGCCGGTATCGGGCGCCGCGGCGCTGACCGATATTGACACGCCGGCCGCGCTCGAAGCGCTCAAAACGGAGCTGGAGAAGACCTAAAGCGGGATGATTTTAGATCGAATCTTTGTGTCGCTTTAGCTTGTTGTTTGAGCATGATCTTCTCGGAAAACCGGTTTCCACCCACGGATCAAGTCCGAGGGTAAACTTTTCCGGATCATGCGTGAGAGCGAATTATTTCTTCTGCGTCTGGGCGGCAATCTCCTGCACGATTGGCGCCCATTTTGTTTGCTCGCTGCGAATGAACGTCAACAATTCCGCCGGCGCCATCATGCGGTCATCGCGGCCGAGTTCGATCAGGCGTTTATGAATTT
>JBPYFG010000006.1:0-6735 GCA_051986365.1 Xanthobacteraceae bacterium | reverse complement strand
TGTGCCGTAATGCGCCGCTTCAATAGGTGAGGGGGCGTCGGACCCGCTTGACCGGCAATGGTCTCGCGGTTCACAGTAAACGCAGTTCGCGGCGTCAAAACCGCCAAAATCGGCTCGATTTCGCGCCCGAACACCGCCGGCGACCGCGCTCGGCTGGCAAATCGCGACCTTTTTGACGTATTTTTTGAGGAGGGAACCCTATGGCAGGCGATACGGCAGCCGTGTCCATGACGGTGAACGGCAAGCCCATCACCGCCAATGTCGATCCGCGTACGTTGCTCGTGCAGTTGCTACGCGAACATTTGCGGCTAACCGGCACCCATGTCGGCTGCGACACCTCGCAATGCGGGGCGTGCGTCGTGCACGTCAATGGCAAGGCGATCAAGTCCTGCACGGTTTTGGCGCTGCAGCTCGAAGGCGCCAATGTGCTGACGATCGAAGGGCTCGCCGCGGCCGATGGCCCGCTGCATCCGATGCAGGAGGCCTTCCGCGAAAATCACGGGCTGCAGTGCGGCTTCTGCACTCCCGGGATGATCATGACCGCCGTCGACATCGTCCGCCGCAAGGGCAACGAGCTTGACGATCGCACCATCCGCGAAGAGCTTGAAGGCAACATTTGCCGGTGCACCGGCTATCACAACATCGTCAAGGCGATTGCCGCGGGCGCGCGGGCGATGCGCGGGAGCGGCGCAACGAGCAAAGCCGCCGAGTAGGCAATCCGAAGAGGGCGATTGCCGGGAGGCGAAAACCATGAGCGCGACCGGGATCGGCGTCGCGGTGCGCCGCAAAGAAGACCGCCGCTTCATCACCGGGACGGGTCATTACACCGATGACATCAACCGGCCCGGCCAAGCTTACGCTTATTTTCTCCGTTCCCCGCATGCCCACGCCACGATTAAGTCGATCGACGTCAAGGCTGCCACCAAGATGCCGGGTGTTCTCGCGGTCCTTACCGGCGCCGAACTCGCCGCCGACAAGATCGGCAATCTCATCTGCGGCTGGATGATTCACTCCAAAGATGGATCGCCGATGAAAATGGCGCCGCACCCGGCGCTGGCGAATGGCAAGGTCTGTCATGTTGGCGATCCGCTCGCGGTCGTGGTGGCAGAGACACTGGCGCAAGCGCGCGACGCCGCCGAGAAAATCGCGGTCCAGTATGACGTATTGCCGGCGGCGACCGATCCCGCGGCGGCGCAGAAGTCTGGCGCGCCGCAAATTCACGATATCGCACCGAACAACACGATCTATCAGTGGCAACTTGGCGATGCGAACTCGACCGAGGCCGCGTTCCGCGCCGCCAAGCACGTGACCAGGCTCGACATCGTCAACAACCGCTTGGTTCCGAACGCGATCGAGCCGCGCGCCGCAATCGGCGATTACGACGCGGGAACCGGCGCGTTTACATTGTGGAATACGACGCAAAATCCGCACGTCGCACGACTGGTCATCGCTGCCTTTGTCGGCATGGCGCCTGAACACAAGCTGCGCGTCATCGCACCAGATGTCGGCGGCGGCTTCGGTTCGAAGATTTTTATTTATCCTGAAGAAGTCGTCGCATTGTGGGCGTCAAGGCGCGTCGGTCGTCCGGTGAAATGGGTTGCTGAGCGGTCCGAAGCGTTCGTCACCGATGCCCATGGGCGTGACCATGTTACCCACGCGGAAATGGCGTTCGATGCCGAAGGCAAGATTTTAGGGCTGCGCGCCAAAACGGTCGCCAATCTCGGCGCCTATATGTCCACTTTCTCGTCGTCGGTGCCGACCTATCTGTATGCGACGTTGCTCTCGGGTCAGTATGAAATTCCGCAAATTTATTGCGAGGTCGATGCGGTCTACACCAATACCGTACCGGTCGATGCCTATCGCGGCGCCGGACGCCCCGAAGCGACATTCGTGGTGGAGCGTCTGATCGAGGTCGGCGCCCGCGAACTGGGCCAGGATCCGGCCGAACTGCGGCGCAAGAATTTCGTCAAAAAATTTCCGCATCAGACGCCGGTCATCATGGCCTACGACGCCGGCGACTATAATGCCTCGCTGAAGAAGGCCATGGAGCTTGCCGACTGTAAGGGTTTCGGCAGGCGCAAGCGCGAATCCGCCCGCGACGGCAAGCTACGCGGGATCGGCTTTTCGACCTATATCGAAGCGTGCGGGATTGCACCGTCACAGGCCGTCGGCTCGCTCGGCGCCGGCGTTGGTTTGTGGGAATCTGCCGAGGTGCGCGTCAATCCGACCGGCAGTGTTGAAATTCTCACCGGCTCTCACGCCCACGGCCAGGGCCACGAGACCACATTCGCACAGCTTGTCTCCGATCGGCTCGGCATTCCGATCGACAATATTTCAGTGGTGCACGGCGATACCGACAAAGTGCAATTCGGGATGGGGACCTATGGCTCGCGCTCTGGCGCGGTCGGTATGTCGGCGGTCGCGAAGGCGCTCGATAAAATCGAGGCCAAGGCCAAGAAAGTCGCCGCCCATATGCTCGAAGCCGCCGAGGGCGACATCGAATTTAAGGACGGAAAATTCAGCGTTGCCGGCACCGACAAAACGGCCGCCTGGGGCGATGTCACACTCAATGCCTATATCGCGCACAAATTTTCCGGTCAGGAGCTCGAGCCCGGCTTGAAGGAAGGCGCCTTTTACGATCCGACCAATTTCACTTTTCCGGCTGGTTGCCACATCTGCGAAGTGGAAGTCGACCCAGAGACCGGAAATACGGAAATCGTCGCTTGGACTGCGGTCGATGATTTCGGCGTGATCGTCAATCCAATGATCGTCGAGGGCCAGGTCCACGGCGGCATCGCCCAGGGCGTCGGCCAGGCGCTGTGCGAAGGCGCGGTCTATGACAAGGACGGGCAGCTCGTCACCGGCTCGTTCATGGATTATTGCATGCCGCGCGCCGATCACCTGCCGGCGCTCAAAGTGGACACCACGGTGACGAAATGCCCGTCCAATCCGCTTGGCGTCAAGGGCTGCGGTGAAGCCGGCGCGATCGCCGCGCCCGCTGCCGTGATCAATGCCATCACCGACGCGATCGGCACGGAGGCTCTTGCGATGCCGGCGACGCCGCAGGCGGTGTGGGCGGCCCTGCAAAAGGCAAATCGGATGGCCAGAGCTGCCTAATAGAATTGGCGGCATAAAAAATCTCCCTCTCCCGCTGCGCGGAGAGTGAGCAGATGAATAACGGAGGACTGTCGATGTACGCTTTCACCTTTCATCGGCCGCAGACGGTGCGGCAAGCCGCTGGGCTACTCACCAAGAATCCGGACGCCAAGCTCTTGGCCGGCGGTCAGACGCTGCTGCCGACGATGAAATTGCGCCTCGCCGGTCCGCCGCAAATTATCGATATGTCGCTGATCGAAGGCATGTCGGGGATCGAGCTGAGCGGCCGCTCGCTCACGATCGGCGCGATGACGCGCCACAACGACGTCAATACGTCGCCGGTAGTTGCGCAGGCGATTCCGGTGCTAGCGAAGCTCGCCGGCATGATCGGCGATCCGGCAGTGCGTCACATGGGCACGATTGGCGGCTCGATCGCTAACAACGATCCCAACGCCGATTACCCGGCGGCCTGCCTCGGGCTTGGCGCCACCATCATCACCAACAAGCGGCGGATCAAAGCCGACGACTTTTTTACCGGCATGTTTTCGACCGTGCTCGAACCTGCGGAAATCATCACCAAAGTGAGTTTTCCGATTCCCAAAAAGGCCGCGTATCAGAAATTCCGCAACCAGGCGTCGCGTTTCGCACTGGTCGGCGTCTTTGTCTCCAAGCGCGGCGGCGATATCCGGGTTGCCGTGACCGGCGCGGGCGCAAACGGCGTGTTCCGGGTGCCGTCTTTCGAAGAGGCGTTGAAGAAGCGCTTTTCGCCGAAATCGCTGGAAGGCATGAGCATTCCGGCCGACGGTATGAATAGCGATATCCATGGCAGCGCCGAATATCGCGCCCATCTGGTCGGCGTGCTGGCGCGCCGCGCCGTGGCGGACGCCATCGGTAAGCCGATCGCCTGATCTGAAAGTACGAATTTACCAACTGCGGTGCCCGGTCTTGCGCCGGGCATCAACGTCTTTACATGCCAGGCAGACGTGGATTGCCGGGCCTTCGCCCGCCGCAGGGTAGCGGCAAAGGCCTGCGAAAAGCGGCTTCGGCCCGCAGGTGGGACAAGCACAGCAGTGACGGGCTAGATTGACACGATGAACAAAACATCCCCGCGGCCGCTGCCCGCTTCGATCGATGCCACGGTCGATCTGTTGGCCGAAGCCGATTATCTGGCTGACCGGTCGCTCGGCACCGTCCTTTATCTTGCGTTGAAGATGGGCCGGCCGATTTTTCTGGAAGGCGAGGCCGGCGTCGGCAAGACCGAGATCGCCAAGGTGCTCGCCGCGACCTTGGGCCGGGGCCTGATCCGCCTGCAATGTTACGAGGGCCTCGATATCGCCGCGGCGGTCTACGAATGGAATTACGCCGCGCAGATGATCGCGATCCGCGCCGCCGAGGCCGAAGGCGAGCACGACCGCGAACGGCTCGAGCACGACGTGTTTTCCGAACGCTTTTTGATCAAGCGGCCGCTCCTGCAAGCGCTCGAAGGGGATACTGCCGGCGCGCCGGTGCTGTTGATCGACGAGATCGACCGTACCGATGAAGCCTTCGAAGCCTTTTTGCTCGAAGTGCTCGCCGACTTTCAGGTCACTATTCCGGAATTGGGCACGGTCAAAGCCGCGCATCCGCCGATCGTCGTCATCACCTCGAACCGCACGCGCGAAGTGCACGATGCGCTCAAGCGCCGCTGTCTCTATCACTGGGTCGGCTATCCGAGCGCCGAGCGCGAATTGGCGATCGTGCGCGCCAAGGTTCCCGGGGTCGGCAAAAGATTGTCCGAGCAAGTCGTCGGTTTTGTTCAGGCGCTGCGCAAGCAGGATCTATTCAAAGCGCCGGGCGTCGCCGAAACTTTGGACTGGGCCGGCGCGCTCTCCGAACTCGACGTCACCGCACTCGATCCGGCTACGGTGTCGGACACGCTCGGCGTGCTGCTCAAATATCAGGACGATATCGCCCGCCTCGAAGGTTCGAAGGTCAAGGACCTGCTCGATCAGGTGAAGTCGGAGCTGAGGGCCGCGGAGTGAGTTATGTTGATCGCGCGCTGCCGAATATTTGCTGTCGTCATGCCCGGGCTTGACCCGGGCATCCATGCAGCGTCCCGGCTCTATGGATTGCCGGGTCAAGAGCCCGGCAATGACGAGCGAAAATAGCACAGTAGATGCAGATCAAAGCGGCCGGCTCGCCGAAAACATCGTTTATTTCGCGCGGGCGCTGCGCGCTGCCGGGATTCCCGTTGGACCTGGCGCGGTGCTCGATGCGCTGGAAGCTTTGAAAGTCGCGGGCGTCGGCACGCGCGACGATTTCTTTTGGACGCTCCATGCCGTGTTCGTAAAGCGCCACGAACATTCGCTTCTGTTCGACCACGCGTTCCGCATCTTTTTCCGGCGCCGCGGTTACATCGATCAGCTTCTGGCGATGATGCTGCCGCAAGCGCCGGCGCCCCCGCAGGCGCCGCAAGCCGGTGCTACCCGCGTGCATGAGGCCTTATTCGCCGGCCTTGACGACAAGCTGAAGAAGGAGCGCGAAGTCGAACTCGACGCTCGCATGACGGTATCCGATCGTGAAGTCTTGCAACGGAAGGATTTCGCGCAGATGACGGCAGCGGAGATTGCCGCGGCCAAGGATGCCATGAAACGTCTGGTCTTGCCGCTCGCGGAATTGCGCACGCGGCGTCTGACCCCGCATCTGCACGGGCATCTCATCGACATTCGCCGCACTTTGCGCGCCAGCATGAAGGGCGGCGGCGACTTCATCGATCTGCGCTTCCTCGGTCCGAAGACACGGCCGCCGCCGCTTGTGGCGCTGCTCGATATTTCCGGCTCAATGAGCCAATACAGCCGGATCTTTCTGCATTTTCTGCACGCGCTGACCGACGCGCGAAAGCGGGTCAGCACGTTCTTGTTCGGCACACGGCTCACCAATGTGACGCGCGCGCTGCGCGAGCGCGATCCCGACGATTCGCTGGCCGCCTGCTCGGCGGCAGTGCCTGACTGGTCCGGCGGCACGCGCATTGCTTCGTCGCTGCGCGCGTTCAACAAATTCTGGGCGCGCCGGGTGCTGGCGCAGGGGGCGATCGTACTCCTCATCACCGACGGTCTCGAGCGCGACGCCGACGACACGCTCGCCTTCGAAATGGATCGGCTGCAGCGATCATGCCGGCGGCTGATCTGGCTCAATCCGCTCCTTCGCTTCGAGGGCTTCGAGGCGCGGGCCCGCGGCATCAAAGCCATGTTGCCGCATGTCGACGAAATGCGCCCGATCCACAATCTGGAATCGATGACGGGCCTAGTCGCCGCGCTCGCTTATGGTGGCGGCGGCTCGGCCGATCCGAAAGTCTGGCTGCGGAAAGTGGCGTGACAAGCTGGCGAATGGCAAATGAAGAGGGCGAGTAGCGAATAGCGAGGGTAACGCCTATTTTATATCCATTCGCTACTCGCCACTCGCGATTTAAGACGAGGTTTTTCATGCTCACAACCGATAACGACATCCTCAACGCCGCTGAGGACTGGCGCAGGGGCGGCCGCGAAGTGGCGCTCGCGACGGTCGTCGAAACCTGGGGCTCGGCCCCGCGGCCGGTCGGCTCGAACCTCGTCATCGACGCTGAAGGCAATTTCCTTGGCTCGGTATCGGGCGGCTGCGTGG
>JBPYFG010000005.1:0-4683 GCA_051986365.1 Xanthobacteraceae bacterium | reverse complement strand
GCGCGGCCCGAAGCGCTGATGCGCGTCGCCGTTCCGGCTTTCATCGTGCCGGGTCACGATGCCGCGCACGCCACCTCGGCGGCGCGTTATCTGGAGGAATGCCTGCCGCAATCGACCTATTGGGATGTCGCCGTCGAGGCGCAGACCGAAGCGGCGACCAACCCGCGCTTGCTGGAATTTCTGCACGGCGTGCAGCTATGACAAATCAGTCAGTGCGTACGTGTCAGGCCGGGATGTCTCCTCCCGGTCCATCATTGCGGTGATCCGGAGGACCGCGCTCCGGCTGTTCGCGGGAGGACGCCTCGGGGGTGCGCTGGCGCTCGGCCGAACTGCGCCGATTGTGCAAGTGAATGACATTATCGGAATTGCCGGCCTGCGCTTCCGCGACCGCTTTGGCCATGGCCCGGCTTAGATCCGACATTTCGAAGGGCTTGCGCAGGACCGCGAATTCGAGCTCCCCCTCGGTCACGCTGCTACTAAAGCCGGTGACCAGCACGACCGGCAATTTGGGCTGACGCTGGCGGAGCGTCCGCGCGAGCGCGACGCCGTCCATCGGACCGGCCATCACGATGTCGCTGATGACGAGATCGAACGCCATGCCCTCGGCAAGCTCGAGCGCCTCCTTGGCGCCACCCGCCCGCCGCACGCGGTAGCCCAGCTGTTCCATCATCTGCGCGGTGACCTTGGCGACTTCCGGATTGTCTTCGACCAGGAGCGCGGTGCCGCCTTCAAGCTTTTCCAGCGCCGCCTTGCCTTCGTCCTGCACCGGCTTTGGCGCGGCTACGGCGCGCGGCAAATACAGCGTGACGCAGGTGCCGCGGCCGAGTTCGCTGGTAATGGTGACGGTGCCGCCGGACTGATGTGCGAAGCCGTAGACTTGCGACAAACCCAACCCGCTGCCTTTGCTCGGACCTTTGGTGGTGAAGAACGGATCGAAGACCAAAGGAAGAATATCCGGAGCGATGCCGGTGCCGTTATCGGCTATACTCAAAGCAACGAATTCACCTTGCAAGCGCGCCGGCGTTTGTTGCGGCGTCATTTCCACATTCTCAGCGGAAACCGTGATGACGCCGCCCTGCGCCGGCATCGCATCGCGCGCGTTCAGCACTACGTTGACAAGCGCCAGCTCGAATTCGCTGGTGTCGATCTGCACCGACCAAGTTTCGGCAGGAATGTCGGTCACGAGCCGCGCAGAGCCGCCGAGCGAGGTCGCGAGCATGTTGCGAAAGGCCTCGATGCGTTCGCTCAAATTGGTCAAGCTCGGATGGAAGGTCTGCCGCCGCGAAAACGTCAACAGCTGGCGCGTGAGCGTCGCCCCGCGCTTGGTCGCGAGTTCGATCGCCTCGGCCGCGCGGCGGCCCTTTTCGTCATCGGCGACTAGCTTCTTGAGCGATTGCAGATGGCCGGCGACAATCATCAACAGATTGTTGAAATCGTGCGCGACACCGCCGGTCAGTTGCCCCAGCGCTTCCATTTTTTGCGCCTGGGCGCGTTGCGCTTGTGCCTCTTGCAGCGCCAATTGCGCATTGCGCCGCTCCGTGATGTCGCGCGTGATCTTAGCAAAGCCGATCAGCGCGCCTTTTTCGTCGGTGATGCGATCGATGATGGCATTGGCCCAGAACAGGCTGCCATCCTTGCGCACGCGCCAACCCTCCGCTTCGTACCGGCCGTCCTTCGTGGCGATGTGCAGTGCGCGTGCCGGCAGTCCGGCGGCGCGATCGCGGTCGGTGTAAAAGCGCGAAAAGTGCTGGCCGACAATTCCCTCCGCGGAATAGCCTTTGATCCGTTCCGCGCCGGAATTCCAATTGACCACGAGACCGTTGGGATCGAGCATGAACAGGGCGTAGTCCGTGACGCCGCCGATCAGGGTCTGGAACTGCCGGGCGGTTTCGCGCAGCGTCTGCTGCGCGACCTGCCGTTCGGTAATGTCGCGGGTAACTTTGGCGAAGCCGATCAGCTTATCGTTCTCATCGCGGATCGCGTCGACCTCCACCGCTGCCCAGAACCTGCCGCCGTCCTTGCGCACGCGCCAGCCTTCGGCCTCGTAATGGCCGTCGCGGGCCGCCGTTTCGAGAACGCGCGAGGGCAGGCCGGCCATGCGATCGTCGCGGGTGTAAAATTTCGAGAAGTGCTGTCCGACAATTTCCGCCGCCGAATAGCCCTTCAGCCGCTGCGCGCCGGAATTCCAGTTCACGATGACGCCGCTCGGGTCGAGCATGTAGATGGCGCAATCCTTCACCGCTTGGACCAGCAGGCGAAACCGGCGCTCGCTCTCATAAAGCGCCTGTTGCGCTTCCCTCCGCTCGGTCATGTCGCGGGTGATTTCGGCAAAGCCGATGGTACGGCCGCGCCCATCGCGCACCGGCTGGATCACCGACGACGCCCAGAACCGGCCGCCGTCCTTGCGAACACGCCAACCCTCCTGCTCGGCCCGCCCGCTGCGGCCGGCCCGAGCGAGAATTTGGCCCGGCACATCGGCCGCTTTATCTTCAGGGGTAAATAATAGCGAGAAATGCTGGCCAATGACCTCAGCCGCGCGGTGGCCCTTGATCCGCTCGGCCCCCTTGTTCCAGGTGCGGATAACGCCATCGCGATCCAACAAATAGATCGCGCAGTCGATGAGCGAATCGAGAAGGAGCTCGAGCCGATCGGAGGCCGGCAGGTCTTGTATGGAACCGGAAAACTTGAGTTCCATTATTGTTCACATCGCGCGGTGTGGGACTGCTTTATCGTAGATTATTGTGAACCGGCCGGCCCCCATCTCTTTCCCAACATTCCCGGCGGTCAGCGGTTCCGCACCTTGCGGGTTTGCAATGTCATTAGCCATGCGAATGAACGTAAGCAGAAATCTCCCGGTTACATCAGTTAGCGGCAGTCTTTTGCGCTGGCGCCGCCCGGCGATCGCGAAGACGGCGTGCCACGCGGCATTCCGTCCCGCCCCGCTCCGACCGACCGGGAAGATTTGCCTTACAAAATCGAAATTTGGAACGAGTCCGGCGCCGCGGTTGAGCAAGTCGTCGCGGTCACCGCCAGTGCCAGCATCGGATATGCGGCCTACTACGCGGCAACCCGCGAATATCCGGATCGTCACATTACATTGCGCCACAAGAACAGCGTTGTCGCTCGCTGGAGCGGCCCGCAGCACTGAATTGGTTTTCCGCGAGCGGCGCGGAGACCCGCGATGATCGAGCGCATAGCCAAAGCCGGGTAAAATCGGCTCGTCCTTGAATCGTTAATATTTCGGGTCGCGATCCAAAAGCTCGATCGAAACGCCTTCCGGACCGCGAATAAAGCAAATTCGCACGCCCGGACGGACCGTGGTCGGCTCGCGCGTGAATTCGACGCCTTTCTTTTTCAGCTCGGCGGCAACCGCATCGATGCCGCTCACGGTCAGACCAAAATGATCGAGGCCGCGATACGGCGTGACCGGCGCCGCGTTGACGCCGTCGCTCGGGGCGACCGGAGCGATAAAGATATTGGCGCCGCCGAGCTTAAGATCGATGCGAGGTTTGCCTTGCTGCATGCTGCGAATAACCTCCGCGCCAAGCATCGATTCGAACCATTGTGCCATCGCTTCGGGTTCGCTGGTGCGTAAGTGAACATGATCCCAACCGAATTTAACGGCCTGCTGTGCCAAGGCGCTTCTCCCCTGTATTTGCTGGTTTGCCACCAGACTATATTCCCTGCGCCGGGGTTCGCCTAGCTTCGCCCAATTTCTTGTTTGGTGCATCAAACCCGGCGGTTTGCAAGGGTTAGAGGCTCGCCGGGGCTTGTCGGCAATTCAGCGGCCTCGCGCTATTGCGGAGTATTTTTAAGTACCCAGTGAGTACCTGGGCGCGAGCCTTGTGGGGAAGGGCACCGATTTATGACTATCAAACTAACCGACCGTTTCTTGACCAGCCGCAAGGCTCCTATGGCGGGTCGCGCGATCTATACAGATTCGATCGTGCCTGGCCTTACCTTCCGAGTGAGTGCCGCGACTGCATCCAGCCCTATGGGACGTCGCGACTGGCTTTTGCGCTACCGGCCGCGCCGCCAAAAACAGAGGGCGATTGCACTCGGAGCCTACCCCTCCGTATCGCTGTCAAAAGCCCGAGAGAGGGCAGGGGAGATTATTAACGCCGCTGGGCGCGGAGTTGATTTGATCGCGGTTGAGGAGCGCGATGCGGAAGCACAATGCGCAGCGGAAGCCAAGGCGCGGCCCCTTTGCGAAATTGCCAGTGCGTATCTCGAGAGTGTAAAGCGCCTGCGATCATGGCGTGACATCGAAAGTCGCACGCGCTGCCACATTGTCCCGAAGCTCGGCAATAAGCCGATAGGTGAGATCACGCGGGCTGAGGTGGTTGAATTTCTCGATGGCCTTGAACGTAAGCATGGCTTGCGACACCAAGTTAATCGCTGCCGCGAAACCCTCCGCGCGATTTTCGCGTTCGCCATCGAGCGCGAGTTGATCACTGTGAACCCAGTCATCGGAGTATCGAAACGCAAGCTGAAATTCCCCGAGACCGTACACTGAACTCCCGACGAATTAGCGTCGCTTTGGCGCGCAATGGAGAGACTTCCCGAACTGCCGCGAGCCTATTTCCGTGTCGTGCTACTGACAGGCGCAAGGCGCAATGAAGTTGGCCGTATGGCATGGTCCGAAGTCGATATAGAAGCCGCCTTGTGGCGATTGCCAGCCGA
>JBPYFG010000004.1:0-3439 GCA_051986365.1 Xanthobacteraceae bacterium | reverse complement strand
CGTCGTCGCTTTCAATTATGGCGCGCGGCAGGAAATCGCACGCGCGGCGCGGCGGCTTGCCGTCGAAGTGCGCGAGGGGCGGCTCTCCGCCGATGAGATCACGCCCGAACTGTTGGCGCGCCATCTCCACGAGCCGGATCTGCCGGATCCCGATGTCATCATCCGCACCAGCGGCGAACAGCGGCTGTCGAATTTCCTGCTCTGGCAGGCTGCCTATAGCGAGCTTGTCTTCCTGCCGATCAATTGGCCGGACTTCGACCGCGCCGCGCTTGAAAGCGCGATCGCCGAATATCGCCGTCGGGAACGACGCTTCGGCGGATTGATCGCGCAGACCGGATCGTGATCGCCTCGGACCGGCGCGGGCCCGGCCCGGGCGGAAACGAGCAGGCCGGACCCTCAGACCGGCAAAACTTTCTGCGCCGCACCGCTTCGGCTCTGGTCTTGGCGCCGCTTGCGATTGGAGCAGCCTTTGTCGGCGGCTTTATCTTCGCCGCAGCCTGCACCGTGACCGCCGCGCTCGTGCTGTGGGAATGGAGCCTCCTGGTATCGCGGGCGGCTGACTGGCGCATTTTGGCGCCGGGCCTGACAGCCTTATGCGCGGCGGCTGTCCTGGCGCAGAGCAATGCGCTAGGCATGGCGATTGCCGCTATCGTTCTCGGCGCCTTGGGCGCGGCTGTCGCGACAGCGCTGCTGCCGCGGCGCGGCCAAGGATCTGCAGCGGCGGCCGTCTGGGCTGCCGCGGGCGTGGTTTATGCCGGTGTCGTCCTGACCAGCCCGATCGTGCTACGCAGCGATCCGGAAATGGGTTTCGCGGCACTTTCATTCCTGTTCGCAACCGTTTGGGCGACTGACATTTTTGCCTATTTGACCGGCCGCGGATTGGGCGGGCCGCTCCTGGCGCCGCGGCTCAGTCCGAAGAAGACCTGGAGCGGCGCCATAGGCGGCCTGGCCGGGGGGGTTGTCGCCGGCATCCTCGTGGCCCATGCGAGCGCCGGGACCCACCCGGTGGCGGCCGGCGTTCTAGCTTTGATTCTTTCGATCGCCGCCCAAGGCGGGGACCTTCTTGAGTCCTCGGTGAAGCGACGATTTGGCGCCAAGGACACGAGCGCGCTTATCCCCGGTCACGGCGGGGTCATGGATCGCGTCGACGGTCTCTTGGTCGCCGCCTTGATCGCTGTTGTGATCGGCGCTTTGCGGTTTGGTGCGGCTGCATCCGCTCGGGGTCTCTTGCTATGGTAGCCGCTGCATGGTTCGCGCAATGAAGCAAAAACGCGCGGTGGCTAAGGCCGCACCGATGCCGCTTCCGCGGACGGTCACATTGCTGGGCGCCACCGGCTCGATCGGCTCCAGCACGGCCGATTTGCTGCGCCGTGATCCGGCCCGCTATACCGTCCAAGCGGTGACCGCGCATCGTGATGCCGCGGCGCTGGCGCGGCTTGCGCGCGAACTCAGCGCGCGCTTTGCGGCGGTCGCCGATTCCGCCGCTTACAGCGAACTCAAATCCGAACTTGCGGGCTCGGGCATCGAGGTTGCCGCCGGCGCGGCAGCGATCGTCGAGGCTGCACAGCGGCCGGCCGATTGGGTGATGGCGGCGATCACGGGCGCCGCTAGTCTTGCGCCGACGCTCGCGGCCGCCGAACGCGGCGCGACCGTCGCGCTGGCCAACAAGGAGTGTCTGGTCTGCGCGGGTGCGCTGTTCATGCGGCGCGCCGCCGCCAACGGCGCTACCGTGCTGCCAGTCGACTCCGAGCACAACGCCATTTTCCAGGCCCTCAGCGCCGGCCGCCGCGAGGACATCCAGCGGATCGTGCTCACGGCCTCCGGCGGCCCGTTCCGCACCTGGTCGGCGGACGCCATCCGCAAAGTCACCGTCGAGCAGGCGTTGAAACATCCGACTTGGTCGATGGGACCGAAAGTGACGATCGATTCGGCGACGCTGATGAACAAGGGTCTCGAACTGATCGAAGCGCACCACTTGTTTGCGCTCGCCCCCGAGGCGCTCGATGTGCTCGTGCATCCGCAATCGATCGTTCATGGCCTCGTGGAGTTTCGCGATGGCTCGGTGATCGCCCAGCTTGGCTCGCCGGATATGCGCATTCCGATTTCACATTGCCTGGCTTGGCCGGTGCGGATGGGAACGCCCGCGCCGCGACTGAATCTGGCACAAATCGCAAGCTTGAGCTTCGAAGAGGCAGATCTGACGCGCTTTCCGGCGCTGGCGATTGCCCGGCAGGCCCTTGGCGCGGGTGGCGCGGCGCCGACCGTGCTGAATGCGGCGAATGAGATCGCCGTTCACGAATTCGTCAGTGGACGATTGGGTTTCTGTGGTATCCCGGCTTTGGTGGAGGCGACGCTCGCAGCGGCGCCCCGCCGGGGCGCGACTGGTGAACCGGCCTCAGTCGAGGAAGCCGTCCACATGGACCATACCGCCAGGAGGCTAGCCACGGACCTATTGCCCGAAATTGCCGCAATGGCATGTTAGCGCTAACAAATCTGGCGGGGACATAAGGACGCAGACAGGGGATTTGAGCCATATTATGGGGTCGTACTTTTTGTCGCATATCCACGCTCTGGGAGGAGGGGTCGCGGGCTACGTCGTCCCTTTTTTATTCGTTCTCAGCCTGGTCGTTTTCTTCCATGAGCTTGGCCATTTCCTGATCGCGCGGTTGTGCGGCGTTCGGGTCCTGACTTTTTCGATCGGCTTTGGTCCGGAGCTTGCCGGGTTCAATGATCGCTACGGCACACGCTGGAAGATTGCCGCCATTCCGCTCGGCGGTTACGTGAAGTTTTTCGGCGACGAAAACGCCGGCAGCGCGCCCGATGCGGCTCGTTTGCAGACAATGAATGCCGGCGAGCGCGCGCTGAGTTTCCATTTTCAGCCAGTGTGGAAAAGGGCGGCCATCGTCGTCGCCGGACCGCTCGCGAACTTCGTTCTGGCCATAGTGATCTTCGCCGCGATCTTCATGATCTACGGCAAGCAGACCATGAGCGCGCGGGTGGACACGGTCCAGACCGACAGCGCCGCCGCCGCGGCCGGTTTTGAGCCCGGCGACATCGTCTTGTCCATCGATGGTCAGCCGATCGACAATTTCGCCGATATGCAGCGCATCGTGAGCGACAGTGCCGGCCGCGCGCTCGCGATCAAGGTGGACCGCAACGGCGGGCAGCTCGTGCTCAAGGCGACCCCGGCGCTCAAGGAGGTCAAGGACAATTTCGGCAATGTCCGCCGCATCGGTATTCTTGGCATCAGCCGCTCGATGGCACCTGGCGACGTCAAATACGAGCCGGTTTCCCCGGCTCAGGCCATTTGGCTCGGGGGACAGGAAACATGGTTCGTGGTCGACCGCACGCTGAGCTATATCGGCGGCGTCATCATTGGCCGCGAAGCCGCCGATCAGCTCGGCGGACCGATTCGAATCGCCCAGATCTCAGGGCAGGT
>JBPYFG010000003.1:0-3912 GCA_051986365.1 Xanthobacteraceae bacterium | reverse complement strand
GTGCTCGGGCGGCCAAATGCGAGCTGTCGGCCAAGAATACGACGTCTGCAGGATTCGGCGAGTGCTATCGCCTGTTGGCCCGGCACTATCTCGTGCTGGCCAATCTCGAAGAAGATTGCGCGCATCGTCAATCGCCCTTTGCCCGGCCGCAGGACAGCAAACCCGAAGAGCAAGCGGCGGCCCGCTCGGTCGCCGCGCGGATGTTTGCAGTGCGGCAAATGCAAATGGTGGCGCCGTCCATGGACACCGTATCCATGCCGCCGATGGCCCTCGTCGCCGTACCGGCCGCAGAATTCGGCCCCTGAGCGGTCCGCACTGCACCGCACAGTAAGCCGGTTGCCAAAGTTCCCAGTATTTCGAAATATTATTCCGCGCCTGTGCACGCGCAGGGCACAGGCGCGCTACGGATCGTCCTTAAAAAGAAAATATAATGGAGCATCAAACTGGCATGTTTGCGCATCAATCGAGTGTCGCAAATAAAGGCGTGAGGCCAGATCATGACGAATGTGGGGTCATTGGACGCGAGCCGTGAGGCCGCAAGGCCAGAGCGTCGGGGCTGGAAAGAACTTTATCTGAAAGAAGACTGGTGGGCCGTCTGGCTCGGCCTCGCGCTGATGGTTCTCGCAATCCTTTTGTTCCAGGCCGGCAGCAGCAATATCATCAAAGCGCTCGCGATCAATCCCGGCGGACTCAAATGGAATTCGTTCGGCCAGCTCGCCGGTCATTTTGCGCAGAACGCGCAGCTCTACCTCTACCAATTTCTATTCTGGCTCGTCTTGTTCGGCGCCACGACCGCAATCATGGGCGTCAAACTCAAGGAGTTCGTGCCCGCATTTATTTTCCTCTACGTCGGCGCGCTGATCATGTTCGCGATCGCCGGTTGGGCCAACGCCGCCCAATTCAACCTCGAGGCGCCGCTGGTCGCACTCATTATCGGGCTCGTCATCGCCAACGTGTTTCGATTGCCGGCTTGGATGGATAGCGCGTTCCGGGTTGAGTATTACATCAAGACCGGCATCGTTCTGCTTGGCGCCACTTTCCCGATAACGCTTGTGCTGACCGCCGGTCCGGTCGCCATCGTGCAGGCCACCGTCATCTCGCTGGTCACGTGCCTGGTGATCTATTTCATCGGCACGCGTGTGTTCGGACTGGAAAAGCCGCTTGCCGCGGTGATGGGCGTCGGCGGCGCAGTCTGTGGCGTGTCGGCGTCGATGGCGATCGCCGCTTCGGTGAATGCCAAGAAGGATCACCTGTACACCTCGGTGACGCTCGTCGTCGGGTGGGCGCTGGTCATGATCCTGGTGCTGCCCTTTGTGTCGCGCGCGCTCGACCTGCCCGCCGGCGTCGCCGGAGCATGGATCGGCACTTCGGAGTTCGCTGACGCCGCCGGATTCGCCGCGGCCACCACCTACGGCAAAATGGCCGGCAACGAAGACGCGGCGATCAAATCCTTCACGCTGATGAAAGTGATCGGCCGTGACCTGTGGATAGGCATCTGGTCGGTGGTGTTCGCCGCGATCGCGACCTTCGTATGGGAAAAAGGGCAAACCGGACGGGTGCCGGACGCGCGCGAGATCTGGTGGCGGTTTCCCAAATTCGTCATCGGCTTTTTTGCCGCCTCGATCCTGATGAGCGCGTTTACCAGCGGTTTCAACACCCCCGATTTCAACACGGCGGTGCGGCCCAACGTCATTGCGCCGCTGGTGTCGCTGCGGACCTGGACGTTCATCTTCTGCTTCCTCTCGATCGGGCTGACGACGCGGTTTCGCGATTTGCACATCGTCGGCTGGAAAGCGTTCTGGACTTTCACCATTGGCGTCGCCGTCAATGTCGTCCTCGGTTACGTTTTGTCGGTAATCGTCTTTGGCGACTATTGGGCCAGCATCCACTAAGGCTGCGCAAAGCGGCGCGGCCCGCTGCGCTGCGTGCCGGTTCTTCACCGGCGCGCCGGCGGCGCTTGAGCGCGCGATTCCGGGAGTCAATATTCTGAGCTCGGCTTTTGGCTCCGTGCGCGCCGATACCGGGCTGTGCGAGCGGCATGGCGTGTTCACCACGGCGCGCAGCGCGGCATGTCCGCAGTTTGAAGCTAACCGCCGTTAGCCTTAGCGGACGCTTAGCCGAGCGTCACTTTAGAAAATCCTCGATCAGCTTGATGGTCGCGGCGGGATTTTCCTCCATGACCCAATGCCCCGAATTCGGGACCACCGCCGTTTGCACATTGCTCGCCGCCGCGCGCATCACCGTCCCCATCATCGGCCCGAACGATTTTTCGCCGCCGATCGCGAGGACCGGCATGGTCAGCAAGCCCTTGGCGACGAACGCTTTGTTGTCGGCAGCGTCCTGATCGAATGCCTTGAACTGTTCGAATCCGGCGTGCATGGCGCCCGCGGCGGCGTAAAGCTTGGCGTAGTGCTCGCGTGAGGCTTCGTCGAACTTCTTGGGATCGGCGGAAAATTCATTCCAAAACCGATCGAGATAAATGCGCTCGCGGCCCTTCACCAGCCGTTCGGCATCCGGTCCATAGAATGAAAAATGCCACAAGGCGTGGCTGCGGATGATGTCGTCCCACGGACCGATGCCCGGAAGCGGCGCATCAATAATCACGAATTTTCTTACCCGGTCCGGGTGCTGGGCGGCAAACGCATAGCCGACCATATTGCCGATATCGTGGGTAACGAGGTCGACTTTATCGATCTTCAGTGAATCGAGAACGCCGGCCATATCTTCCGCTTGAGTCTTCTTGTCGTAACCGCCAGCCGGCCGCGACGACAATCCAAGCCCGCGGAGGTCCGGTACGATCACGGTGTGATCGTGCACCAATTGCGCGGCAAGCGGCGCCCACATGTCGCCGGTCTCGCCGTAGCCGTGCAGCAAGAGGACAGCAGGGCCCGCACCGCCGACCCGCACATAAATTTGCGTGCCATTGGTGACGACGTTCTCGGTTCCAAAGCTTGCCGGGAACGGTTGGATGGCGGCCCATGCGGATGCGCTGAGGAAAAAACCGACCGACACTGCGGCTGCGAAGTTTCGCATGGTGAAGCTCCCCTCGGAATTGAGCCGGCGCGGTTTGCTGCCTGGCGGCGAAATTTACGGCCTCAGCACGATCTTTGCCGCGGCGGTGCGGCCGGCGTCGATGTCTTGGAACGCGCGGGGGCCGTCCGCGAGCGGCCGCTCTTCGATCCAGTCGAGCGGCCCAAGCCGCCCCGCGGCGATCGCGTCGAGTGTTTGGCGGAATTCCAGCGGCGTATAGCAATACGTGCCCGCGACGATGATTTCCTGCAACGTGATCTTGCGGACGTCAAAACCCTCCGAGCCGGGCAATAGTCCGACGTGAATGATAACGCCGCCGGGCTTCACCAGCCGACTGGCTGCGACGCGCGTCGCCACGGCGCCGACCGCGTCGATGACGAGGTCCATCGACAATTTTGCCGGCTCGCCGGATTCATTGGGCGCATAGCAGTGGAACGATCCGGCGCGCGCGGCCGTTTGCCGGCGCGCGGCATTCGGCTCGCCAATATGAATCCCGGCGGCGCCTTGCATCGCCAGCATCAGAGCGCAGGCCAGCCCGATGCCGCCGCCGCCGAGCACCGCACAGCGGCTCGCGGCGAGCGGGCGCTGCAGCAAACACGCGCCTAAATTGACGGCGTGATAGGCAACTGCGAGCGGTTCGGTCAGCGCCGCCTTGGCGCTGTCGAGTCCGTCGGGAATCTTGACGACATTGCTCTCCGGCACGCGCACCAATTCGGCAAAGGCGCCGGCGCGTGGTGGCACCGACAGGAGTTGCCGCGACGGGCAAAGATGCGGCCGGCCCTCCAGACACCAGTCGCAAACACCGCAAGGGACCAGCGGGTTGACCGCGACGCGCGCACCGCGACCGGGCCCGCCGACGACCAAGCCCGCGGCCTCATGCCC
>JBPYFG010000002.1:0-3017 GCA_051986365.1 Xanthobacteraceae bacterium | reverse complement strand
TTCAAGTCGGTATTCCCGATTTCCGACTTCTCCAACACTTCGATGCTCGAATTCGTCAAATACGAATTCGAGGCGCCGAAATACGACGTCGACGAGTGCCGGCAGCGCGGCATGACCTATGCCGCGCCGCTGAAGGTGACGCTGCGCCTCATCGTGTTCGATACCGATGAGGAAACCGGCGCCAAGTCGGTCAAGGACATCAAGGAGCAGGATGTCTACATGGGCGACATCCCGCTTATGACCAACAACGGCACCTTTGTCGTCAACGGCACCGAGCGCGTCATCGTTTCCCAGATGCATCGCTCGCCCGGCGTGTTCTTCGACCACGACAAGGGCAAGACCCATTCGTCGGGCAAGCTTCTGTTCGCCGCGCGTATCATTCCGTATCGCGGCTCCTGGCTCGACATCGAGTTCGACGCCAAGGACATCGTCCATGCCCGCGTCGACCGGCGGCGGAAGATTCCCGTCACCTCGCTCCTCTATGCGCTCGGCATGACCGGCGAAGAGATTCTGAACACCTTCTACAAGCAGGTGATCTATAAGCGCGCCAAAGACGGCTGGCGCGTTCCGTTCGATGCCAATCGCTTGCGCGGCTACAAAGCGATCAACGATCTCGTCGACGCCGATACCGGCAAAGTGGTGCTGGAGGCCGGCAAGAAGCTCACGGTGCGCCAAGCCCGCCAACTCGCCGAAAAGGGATTGAAAGCGCTCCGCCTCTCCGACGAAGAGCTGATCGGCCACTATATCGCCGAGGATCTGGTCAATCCGAAAACCGGCGAGATTTACGCCGAGGCCGGCGAGGAGATCACCGAGAAATCGCTGAAGGCGCTGATCGAGCTCGGTTACAAGGAGCTGCCGGTTCTCAACATCGACCACGTCAATGTCGGTGCCTACATCCGCAACACGCTTGCGATCGACAAGAACATGACGCGCGAGGACGCGCTGTTTGACGTTTACCGCGTGATGCGTCCGGGCGAGCCGCCGACGGTCGAGACGGCGCAGGCGATGTTCCAGTCGCTGTTCTTCGACTCCGAGCGTTATGACCTTTCCGCGGTCGGCCGCGTCAAGATGAACATGCGGCTCGATCTCACCGCCGAAGACACCGTGCGCGTCCTGCGCAGGGAGGACATCCTCGCGGTGATCCGCACGCTGGTCGACCTGCGCGACGGCAAGGGCGACATCGATGACATCGATCATCTCGGCAACCGCCGCGTCCGCTCGGTCGGCGAACTGATGGAAAATCAGTACCGCATCGGCCTGTTGCGGATGGAGCGCGCCATCAAGGAGCGCATGTCGTCGGTCGATATCGACACGGTGATGCCGCAGGACCTGATCAATGCCAAGCCCGCGGCCGCGGCCGTGCGTGAATTCTTCGGCTCCTCGCAGCTGTCGCAGTTCATGGATCAGACCAACCCGTTGTCGGAGATCACCCACAAGCGCCGGCTTTCGGCGCTGGGGCCGGGCGGGCTCACGCGCGAGCGCGCCGGCTTCGAGGTGCGTGACGTGCACCCGACCCATTACGGCCGCATCTGCCCGATCGAGACGCCGGAAGGGCCGAATATCGGCCTGATCAATTCGCTCGCGACCTATGCGCGGGTGAACAAATACGGCTTCGTCGAAACGCCGTATCGCAAGGTCAAGGACGGCCGTGTCACCGACGAGGTCGTATATCTCTCGGCAATGGAGGAGGGGCGCTACACCGTGGCGCAGGCCAACTCCGCGATCGACGCGCGCGGCCGCTTCACCGACGATCTCGTGGTGGTGCGGCATGCCGGCAACGTGCAGCTTATTCCGCCGGACAAGGTCGATTTCATGGACGTGTCGCCGAAGCAGCTGGTTTCGGTTGCCGCGGCGCTCATCCCGTTCCTGGAAAACGACGACGCCAACCGCGCGCTGATGGGCTCCAACATGCAGCGTCAGGCGGTGCCGCTCGTTCGGGCCGAGGCACCGTTCGTCGGCACCGGCATGGAAGGCATCGTGGCGCGCGATTCCGGCGCGGCGATCGCCGCCCGCCGCACCGGCGTGGTCGATCAAGTCGACGCCACCCGTATCGTCATTCGCGCCACCGACGAACCGGATGCGACCAAGCCCGGCGTCGACATCTACCGGCTGCAGAAATTCCAGCGCTCGAACCAGAACACCTGCATCAACCAGCGGCCGCTGGTGAAAGTAGGCGATCAGGTCAGGCGCGGCGACATTATCGCCGACGGTCCGTCGACCGATCTCGGCGAGCTCGCGCTCGGCCGCAACGCGCTGGTCGCGTTCATGCCGTGGAACGGCTACAACTTCGAGGATTCGATCCTTCTCTCCGAGCGCATCGTCAAAGACGACGTCTTCACTTCGATCCACATCGAGGAATTCGAGGTGATGGCGCGCGACACCAAGCTCGGGCCGGAGGAAATCACCCGCGATATTCCAAACGTCTCGGAAGAAACGCTCAAGAATCTCGACGAAGCCGGCATCGTCTATATCGGCGCCGAGGTGCGCGCCGGCGACATCCTGGTCGGCAAGATCACGCCCAAGGGCGAAAGCCCGATGACGCCGGAGGAGAAACTCCTGCGCGCGATTTTCGGCGAAAAAGCCTCCGACGTGCGCGACACCTCGCTTCGCGTGCCGCCGGGCGTGCAGGGCACCGTCGTCGAAGTGCGCGTGTTCAACCGCCACGGCGTTGAAAAGGACGAGCGTGCGCTCGCGATCGAGCGTGAAGAGATCGAGCGGCTCGCCAAGGACCGCGACGACGAACAGGCGATCCTGGATCGCAACGTCTATGGCCGCCTCGCCGAGCTCCTCGAGGGCCGCCAGGGCATTGCCGGGCCGAAAGGCTTCAAGAAGGACACCAAGATCACGCGCACGGTGCTGGACGAGTATCCGCGATCGCAGTGGTGGATGTTCGCTTCACCGAACGACAAGGTGATGGCGGAGATCGAAGCCATCCGCAAGCAATACGACGAATCGAAGAAGCGGCTGGAACAGCGCTTCCTCGACAAGGTCGAAAAATTGCAGCGCGGCGACGAACT
>JBPYFG010000001.1:0-5610 GCA_051986365.1 Xanthobacteraceae bacterium | reverse complement strand
ATTCCGGCCTGGGAGTTCATTTCGTCATCTGCAACAGAGGGTTAAGTTAGCGATCGCCGCATGACGAAAGCCCGCAAGCTCTACGTCAAATCGTTCGGCTGCCAGATGAACGTCTACGACTCGCGTCGGATGGCGGACACGCTCGCGCCCCACGGCTATATCGAGACCGGTACAGCCGAGGATGCCGATCTCGTCATTCTCAATACCTGCCACATCCGGGAAAAAGCCGCCGAAAAGGTCTATTCCGAGCTCGGCCGCATGCGCCGGTTGAAAGAAGCTGCGGCCGCTGAAAACCGCCGCGTGCTGATCGCGGTCGCGGGCTGTGTGGCGCAGGCCGAGGGCGAGGAGATCGTGCGCCGGGCACCTGCGGTTGATTTGGTACTCGGGCCGCAGAGCTATCACCGGTTGCCCGGCTTGCTGGCGCGCGCCGCGGATGGTGCGCGCGCGATCGATACCGAATTTTCAACGGATGACAAATTCGCGGCTCTTGTCGCGCCAACGGCGGCAGCAACCCGTTTGCGCGGTGCTTGCGCCTTCGTCACGGTGCAAGAAGGCTGCGATAAATTTTGTACGTTTTGTGTCGTGCCCTATACGCGCGGCGCCGAACTGTCGCGTCCCGTTGATGGCATTATTGCCGAAATCGAATCGCTCGCTGAGGCCGGCGTGCGCGAGGTGACGCTGATCGGACAAAACGTCAACGCCTATCACGGCATGGGTCCGGACGGCCGGGTCTGGTCGCTGGCAGGCCTCCTGCAACGCGCCGGGGAAGCGCCGGGAGTCGAGCGCCTACGCTACACAACCAGTCATCCGCATGACATGGATGACGATTTAATAGCCGCGCATCGCGACTTGCCGAAGCTGATGCCGCAACTGCATTTGCCGGTGCAATCCGGTTCGGACCGAATTCTCGCCGCCATGAACCGCCGGCATACGCGGGCAGACTATTTGCGCATCGTCGAGCGTCTGCGCCACGCATGCCCACAGCTTGCGCTGACCTCCGACTTCATTGTGGGCTTCCCCGGCGAGACCGAGGAAGATTTTGCCGCCACACTGGATCTGGTCGCCGCGGTTGGTTTTGCAGGCGCCTTTTCCTTCAAATATTCGCCACGGCCTGGCACGCCCGGCGCCGAAATGACCGGGCAAATCGACGAGGCGATAAAATCGGAACGGCTGCAGCGCCTGCAGCAGGCGATCGACCAGAGCCAAGCGAAGTTCAATCGCAGCTGCCTGGGGCGTACCTTCGAGGTGTTGTTTGAACGGGAAGGTCGCCATGCCGGCCAACTGGTCGGCCGCTCGCCCTATCTTCAGCCGGTGCAAGCGACCGCGCCGAAAAATCTAATCGGCGAGATAGCGGCGGTGACGATTACCGAGATCGGCAGCAACAGTCTGTTCGGCGCGCTTGCCGATCGCGGCCCCGCGGCGGCGACCGCCCCGGCCGAGACGACTTTGGTGGCGACAGGAGCCTGAATGCGCACGCCCGAAACGGAAGAATCGGTTTTTATCGCGCCCGACAATACCGCACAGATCATTCTCGCGTTTGATGACAATCGGCTCGCTTCGACCCTGTTCGGCCAGTACGGTCAGAATCTCGCGCTGATCGAGCGGCGGCTCGGTGTCGTTGCCAATTCGCGCGGCAACCAAGTGACGGTCCAAGGCGCGCGTGAAGCCTGCGATCAGGCGCGGCGCGTTCTCGAAAGCCTCTACGAGCGGCTCAAGCGCGGCGACGATCTGGTGCCCGGCGATGTCGAAGGCACGATCCGGCTGGCGCTGTCGCAAGGCTCATTGTTCGATTTCGACCCGACGGCGGCGCGCCAGAGCTTTGAAGAAATCAATCTGCGTAAGCGACGCGTTCGGGCGCGAACCGCCGCGCAGGACGCCTATGTCCGCGCGCTCAAACGGCACACGCTAGTGTTTTCCACCGGGCCGGCCGGTACCGGAAAGACCTGGCTCGCGGTCGCCTACGCCGTGCAATTGTTCGAACGCAAAGAAGTCGATCGCATCATCCTGTCGCGCCCGGCGGTGGAAGCGGGTGAACGGCTCGGTTTTCTGCCCGGCGACATGCGCGAAAAAGTCGATCCTTACCTGCGGCCCATCTACGATGCACTTTACGACTTGATGGATCCGCGCATCGTGGAACGCGCTTTGCAGACCAGCGAAATCGAAATCGCGCCGCTCGCTTTCATGCGCGGGCGAACCCTGTCCAATGCCGCCGTTATCCTGGACGAAGCGCAGAACACCACGGCGATGCAGATGAAAATGCTGCTGACCCGGCTCGGCGAAAACAGCCGGATGGTGGTGACCGGAGATCCCAGCCAGGTCGATTTGCCGCCCGGCCAGACTTCCGGACTCGCCGACGCGGTGCGCCTGTTGGCGGGGATCGAAGGCATCGGGCATGTGAGCTTCACGGCGGCAGATGTCGTTCGTCACGAGCTGGTGGCGCGCATTGTTGCGGCTTATGACGAGGAGGCCGGACGCAAGCGCGAGCGCCGGGAATGAAGCGGACGGCAGTTGCCGGACTGAAAATCGACGTGCTAGTCGATTCGGAACATTGGAAAAATGCCGTCGCGGCAAAAATGGTGGTCCGGCGCGCGCTCAAGCAGGTAGCCATTACGTTGTCAACAAAAACTGCCGAGCTCGCCATTGTTTTGACTGACGATGCTGCGATGCGCAGGCTCAACCGCAATTGGCGCGGGATCGATGCGCCGACCAATGTATTGTCCTTTGCGACCAGAAATCCCAGCGACCAGCTGGACGAACGGCGTGGCCGCCGATCGGTTGGCAATCATCTGGGCGACATCGTGCTCGCCTACGAGACCGTCAAGCGAGAGGCTCGCCGCGACGGCAAACCATTCGATCACCATCTCACCCATCTGGTGGTGCACGGCTTTTTGCACCTACTCGGCTATGATCATGGAAACGACGCCCAGGCGCGCCGCATGGAGGCGACTGAGCGCGCGATTTTGGGTGAGCTGGCGGTGCCGGATCCCTATGGTGCAACCCAGACGGTGGCCGGGTCCGGCCGGCGGTCAGCAAAGCGCGCTGGCAGCGATCGAGCGCGCGCCGGACAGAACGCATAAAATAGCGTCCCCGATCCCGTTTCCGAAGATGCCCCATGGCTGAGCCTCCACCACGCACAGAACCGACCGAGGTCGCACGTCATTCGCTCCCCGTCGTGGTGCCGGCGCACGCCGATCAGCCGGAAAGTTGGCTCGCGCGCGTGACACGTGTGCTGTTCGGTTGGCGAGCGCCGTCGCCGCGCGCGGATCTCGAACTCGTTCTGACCGCCGAACCGGCGCAATCCGATTTTTCGCCCGAAGAAGCGGCTATGCTCAAGAACATTCTCGGTCTGCGAGAAACCCGCATTGAAAGAATTATGGTGCCTCGCGCCGATATCGTCGCGGTCCAGCAAGACATTACGCTCGGCGAGCTCGTCAAAGTGTTCGAAGTCGCAGGACATTCGCGGCTGGTGGTCTACAAGGACACCCTCGATGACCCGGCAGGCATGGTCCATATCCGCGACTTGATCGCGTTCATGGCGGCTCGCGCCTCCCATGACGAGGGCGCAACGGATGGATCGGCCAAAGCAAAAAGCGCGGCGCTTGATTTTGTGAATATCGATCTTTCCACGCCATTGACCGCGGCGAATATCGTGCGCGAAATGCTTTACGCGCCGCCGTCTATGCCAGCGCTCGACTTGCTCGCGAAGATGCAGGCTACCCGGATCCATCTTGCGCTTGTGATCGATGAATACGGCGGCAGCGACGGACTGGTCTCGATCGAAGATCTGGTGGAGCTCATCGTCGGCGATATTGCCGATGAACATGATGAGCAGGAGAGCCCGGCAATCACTAAGCAAAGCGACGGCTCGTTCCTCGCCAACGGGCGCGCCAGCCTCGATGATGTGCGCGCCGCGATCGGCAGCCAATTCGATGTCGGCGACGTCGTGGAGGAAGTCGACACGCTCGGTGGTTACCTCGTCATCAAAGCCGGCCATGTGCCCGTTCGCGGCGAACTGGTGCCGGGACCGGAACCGTTTGAGGCCGAAGTCCTCGATGCCGATCCGCGCCGGGTCAAGCGAGTCAAAATCTATCTGCGCAAGGACCGTCGGCCGGCAGGCCCGCGCGAGGCGGCGGCACCGCTGCGGACGGTAGCGCCTCGCCCTGCGACGCAGCGCGACGAGACGGCCCGGTCCAATCCTAACCCCTTGCGTGGACCGTGAAGCCAAATCGCCTGGTCGACAGTATTGTTCTGGCCTGGGGTTGGCGGCGCCGCTTGATCGCGTTCACTGCGGGCGCCGCCTCGGCTTTGGCAATGGCGCCGTTTAACGCCTGGCCCGTCCTGTTTTTGACCTTCCCCATCCTCGTTCTGCTCATCGATGGTATCGCGAGCCGGCGCTGGAGTGGCCTGATCGCGGCCGCCGATATCGGGTGGTGGTTCGGATTCGGTTATTTTCTTGCCGGTCTCTATTGGCTCGGATACGCATTTCTCGTCGATGCCGCGACCTTTGGCTGGCTCTTACCATTCGCGGTCCTCGGCCTTCCGGCGATTCTCGCGATCTACATTGCGCTAGCGGTCGTGCTGGCACGCCTGTTGTGGCAGCGCGGCGCGATGCGCATCGTGGCTTTGGCCGTCTGCCTCACCGCAACGGAATGGCTGCGCGGCCATGCCCTCACGGGCTTTCCGTGGAACGCTTTCGGCTATGCCCTCACGGCACCGTTGGCGCTGGCGCAAGCGGCTTCGGTGCTCGGCCTGTGGGGATTGACCTTCATAGCGATCGCCGTCTGCGCCAGCCCGGCGACGCTCCTCGATCTGAATGCAAAAAAACGGCGGCCGTTGCTGCCGCTCGCATTGGCCGCACTCACGCTCGCCGCGCTCGCCGGCTTTGGCGCCGTCCGGCTGGTGCGCACGCCAACCCAGCTCGTTGACGGCGTTCATTTGCGCATTATGCAGCCCAATCTGCAGCAGGACGTTCGCTTCAATTATGCCGCCAAGCAGGAGGTGGTGGACCGTTATCTCGCGCTATCGGCGCGCCCAGGCCTTGATCAGGTCACGCATCTGATTTGGCCGGAATCGGCTTTTCCGTTCTTTTTGACGCGCGAGGCGGATGCGCTCGCGCAGATCGCGCGGGCTTTGCCGCAGAATACTTTGTTGCTTACCGGAGCAATGCGGCTTGCGGATCCAAACAATCCGGCGCAATCCGGTGTCTACAATTCGATCTATGTTATCGATCACCAAGCATCGATTCGCGCTATCTACGACAAGGTGCACCTCGTCCCATTCGGAGAATATCTGCCTTTCCAAGATCTCCTGGAGCGCATCGGCCTACAGACGCTGACCGAGCAGCGCGGCGGGTTTCTTGCCGGCAATCGGCATCGCCTTATCACCGTGCCTGGCGCGTCGAGCGCTTTGCCGCTCATCTGTTATGAGATAATCTTTTCTAGCGAGCTGAAGTCTTCGGACGAGCGGCCGGGCTGGATCGTCAATGTCACCAATGACGGCTGGTTTGGAAATTCCAGCGGACCTTACCAGCATTTGCAGCAGGCACGCGTGACCGCGATCGAGCAGGGTCTGCCGCTCGCCCGCGCCGCCAATACCGGAATCTCGACCGTG